>JAJRXG010000366.1 GCA_024276375.1 Bacteroidota bacterium
CTAAAAGTTATGGTGGATCGAGAGACGGGAGAAATTATTGAGGATTTCGAATTGCCAAAAGAGATTGTTCATGGCTTGGCCATACGACTATGACAGTAATTCTACAACTGTGCCGTTGAACCTTGCCTATATCAAGCTGGTTGTCATCCCAATTATAATCCTACTTGGTATAGGGATGATCCGTAAAATGCAATGTATTCGTTGACCCTTTATCAACTGTTAGAGCGCACATCTGATGCTGTGGAAGACTAGCTTCACCTTTTTTAATGTCGCTACGTGTCCTTAGTGGTTATCCCTCTCTTTTTGTTTACAACTTGGGGCACTGAGAAGCACTTAGATTTTTTCTCTTTTTACAAATTACCACTTAGGGCACTGAGAAGTACTTAGATTTTTTCTTTTATCTAAGTGTTCCTTAGTGACCCCTTAGTGGTTTCGCTTTGTAATTCCGCGACTGTGGAGGCCTAAGAGCTCCTTAGATCCACTGAGTATCAGACATCGGTATCGAGTTCTTTGGTACCCTCGCTTTGGATGACGAGTGTCCCTGCTATCATATCGTGCAATGCTTGCTTGCGTTGAGTGAAGCCAGCCATGAGATAACCGATGTAGAGAATCAAGGAGGAGAAGATTTTGCTTACATTTCTCCACAATGCTTTCAAAAAACTGATACGACCGCCTTGGAGGTCTGTAACTTTTATTTTCATCGCCATTTTGCCTGGGGTCGCTTGGTATGAAGAACTTTCAAAATAAGCAAAATAGCCAAAGAACAAGATGGTCAGCAGGACAATTAAAGTAGTCATTCCGGAGGGCATTTCAGAATCCATAGACATCGGATCCATATTGGCCATCATATTTATACCCAGTGCGAAGCTCAATATATAGTAGGGTATCATGAGCAATACCATATCGATAAGATAGGCGGCAACGCGGCGCCAAAAACCAGCATAATTAAATTCCATAGTGTTGAAGATTTTGAGTGAATTAAATAAAAATTTAGTCCTTTGTGTCTTTGAGTAATCTCCAAAGAGAATCCAGTTGGATGTTATTGTCATTGGAGAAGTCAGAATTTTTTATTATTTCATTGAGGTAATCGATTCGATTGGTAGTAGTGGGATGAGATCTCAAGAAGTCCAAATTATTGATTTGCTTTAGAACTTGTATGGAGTCCATTATGGCGCCGGAGTATTCTTGAAGAGATTCAAAAAGTGCGACCATACCAGTGGGGTCTATACCTTGATTTATCATATAAGCCAATCCACTTTCATCAGCTTCTTGTTCGAAAGTTCTAGAGTATGATAGTTCTTGAATCTGATTGGCTTGTTCTAAGATGATGCTTGAAACCCCGCCTACATCGCCTGTCAAAGCGGAGAGTACGAGATATCCACTAAGGGCTCGTGTTATATTTTTCATGGCGTGTCGTTGATTAACATGTGCCAATTCGTGTGCCAGCAGTCCGGCGAGTTGGTCGTAGCTATCAGTAAGATCCACGATACCGTTATAGACGATAATGCGACCACCCGGAGCAGCAAATGCATTGACTATACCATCACTATAATAGGTCAATCTAACATCGTAGCCGGATTGAAATCCACATCCTTTATAAAATTGGTTGAGGACAACTGTTTTGATAGAGTCCTTGTGTGCAAATGCGGATAGATTGTTGGCTACAGTATTGCCGATTTGGGCTTCTACGCTCTTGGGTATGAGTCGTACCGCTTTTTCACCTACCCAAGGTGATAGATATTGAACATAAAGAAATACCACCAAGACAATAGTCAATATACTGCCACTGACTAGAGTAAAAGCATTGAGTTTGCCCAATTTTTGGTAGCTCTGTTCAAGCAATGAACTCTCTAGGTGTATTGCGGCGATCAGTTGTGGGTTGGCCTCTTTGTCAATGACGAGTGTTTCTGGCGGAAAGGATCCATGAGTGATGGTGAGATTTGGGCCAGTATTGAGGCTGCTGATGGTGCAATCTCTCAGATCCCAAGACGGCATATCAAGTCCATTGTCCAGTTGATCTGAAAGATAAATCGTATATCCTTGAAGACGAACCACCACCTCTATGGCTTGTGCCTTGATGCCATCAAAGTATAAAGCGGTATGAATGGATGATCCCTGTGACATTAGAAATCAATATCAATGTCAAGAATATCAAGCATCTCATCTCCCGTAGCGCGATTGTAAAAGTCTGCGGTTTGCTCAATTCCGTCAAAATCCAATTGTGGACTCACTTCTGTACTTGACAAAAGTATATGTAAGTATCGCATTTTGGTAAATGGAAAAGCCAACCCCAAGGTCACGATCAACAGCATAAAATTGGTAAACATGACGCCAAACAATTCTGATCCCGTCAATATAGAGTTCATTCGACGCCGTATGGTTCCATCATTCAGCGTTGTGTGATTGACCGTAAAGTTGTACCTGTTTTTAGTGTAAAAAGGGATGTAAAGACCGATCGTAATGTAGGAAAGAATAGTCCCGACTAAGTTGATTAAAAACAAGTCGCTTCCCTCGCCATGAAAATCTAATTCCATACTTCCCAATTGGGTGTGTCTCATCAAATATCGCTGTATCGCGACCCGCATCCACGGAGCAGCAAGACCAAAAGTGATCAGTGTGATTCCAGCATACTTTAAGAATAACACATAATATTCGGAGAACCTTCCATCAAATGAAAAATAAATACCGCGCCAGGAAGTCCGCGAAACCCTATAGCGCCATGACGAAAAAATTGCGAAGGGAATCAATAGCAAAAACATAACGAACATAAAGAAGAAAAACCCTAGAAATAACCATAGAGAAGGTTCGTCACTCGATACCAACCAGAAATAGAATATGTAAAACAGGATAATAAAGGAGTAAGCAATAACAAAACCCTTGAACATCTCGCGACCTGTACCATGAAATGTAAATCTCGAGCCCAACAATTCTGTTTCATTCCACAGATAATTGCGCGTTCTAGCCTTAGCCCATGGATAATACAATCCAAATGTCAATATGGTTAAAACGAGATTGATGGCCACTATGCCAAAGTACACACTGCCACGACCATAAAAACCAAAAAACCGATCTTGATCGGTATCAAAATCCTCATCAGTGTAGTCCATATCTCATCCTTATGTTTAGATTAAATGTTGCATTAGTTTAATTATATTGATTGATTTTACTCAAATAGATCTCAACCGAAGGGTTAAATATAGCAAAATATGTGTATATTATAGTAGAATGCAAATGGCATTAAGGTGTTGAGATGTATTTAGGTATATGGCAATGCC
>JAJRXG010000367.1 GCA_024276375.1 Bacteroidota bacterium
ATGCCTTGGCAAAAGAGGAGTGAATCTATTCAAGATTCACTCCTCTTTCTTTATGTACTGGTTGCTCAAATCTGAGCGGTAACGATACTTTGATAGCCTCCATCTGATCCATCACCAATGCTGCTACTACGGATGTGCACTTATGATTCTTCCGTCCACTGTGATTTTACAATAATCAACCGTACATGTATCATCAACGATGGATTGATAGCCCTCATCCAATACGGTACGCATCTCGGCTTTGTCAAAGACCAAACTGTTGGGAAACCTTGCAACCTGACCGGCCGTCATATAGTAGAAATTGATGTTGACCTCCTTGTCGAGTCGTACCCTCAATTGAGCATTAGCTATGTCATTTTGAGCCACATCTGAAGAAAGTATGCTGATCGTTCTAAGCAATATCGGGAGCGCTCCTTTGTCGTTAATATCTGAATACTCGGACAGTTGAGGCGTGTTATGAATAATCACATCAATCTCATCCGCAAGCCTATTGTCCAATATATACCGAATCGTTACAAAATCCTTGAGCCCTCCATCAACCCATGACGCCCCTTCTTTTTGAAGTATGGACATAAACACAGGTTGATTGGCAGATGCCCATATCCAATCTATGAGATCATTATAAGACCCCGACCGGAGCAACTTGACTTCAGTCTGTCCTGTATTGAGATTGGTGACGGTTGCCCCAAATGTTTTATTGCCGTTTCTCAACCGATTGAAGGTAGCAACCGAAATAAATTGCCGGATGGTCAATCGCAATGCCTCCGTTTCTCCAAGACTGGATTTGCCTCTGATAACACGCATCGCAACACTAAATCCCTTGATACCGCCATCCCTCTTAAATGGATTGACATTAAATATCTGATCTTGCGTAATCGTCGTATAGGCTTCTTCCAATCCCTCCCATTGATCATCGAGTATCAACGGGCCCATAAGACTTCCGGTACTTGTCCCGATAATGGTCTGATATTGGTAATTGAGATGTTTTACCAGTCCTTTGACAACCCCGACACCCCAAGCTCCCTTGGCGCCTCCTCCCGAAATGACAAGTGCACGTTTCATATCTTTGTTGTTGATGCTTATCGCTGAAAGTACAGCTTTTATTTGAGATTCTATACCATCTTCTTGCGTTCTAACTCATACATTCCAAGAGCCACTATATGGATAATAATCGGAAGAACTCAAGAATCAATATGCGATTGATATCATATTGCAACTTGAGCAGCATTCGGATTTGCTGATATACACCCATTGGAAGAGACCCAAATTGCACCGCTTTTTATTTTTTGGGCGATTTTTCAACTGATTATCAATTGATTATAGAGGTTCAAGCAAAAAAAATATGCTCCAACGTTGCGTTAGCTTCTTTTTAGTACTACTTTTGCGCCCACTTTAAATAACACCATCAATTTTAGATTGTGAATACACTAAGTTACAAGACCAAAAGCCTCCGCAAAGAAGATGCCATTCATGATTGGTATATTGTAGATGCAAGCGGTCAGAAAGTAGGCCGATTGTGTACTACGATTGCAACCATGTTGCGCGGCAAGCACAAAGCATCATATACACCCCATGTTGACAATGGCGATAACATCATTGTTATCAATGCAGAGAAAGTTGTCTTTTCGGGTCAAAAATGGAAGCAGAAAGTTTACCTCCGATATTCGGGATATACAGGTGGTCTTAAGCGCAGAACAGCGGAAGAGATGCTTGCCAAAAAACCCGAAGCCATTATCGAGAAATCCGTAAGAGGAATGCTCCCGAAAAATCGGCTGGGTAGAGCAATGTTCAGAAAGTTATTTGTTTATACTGGTGACGAGCATCCACATGCAGCTCAAAAACCAAAATCACTCAATATATAATCATGGAGACCATCAATACCATAGGTAGGCGTAAAGCTTCAGTAGCTCGAGTATATGTATCTTCAGGAAAGGGAGACATCATCGTCAATGGCAAGGACTATAAGGAGTATTTTCCGCTCAAATATATCCAATACAGCATCGAACACCCCCTTCAACTCACAGATAATGTCAACACATTTGATATCAAAATAAATGTCTGTGGCGGAGGAGTTAAAGGTCAAGCAGAAGCCATCAGACTTGGCGTCACAAGAGCTCTTGTGAAGATCAATGAAGAATATCACGGCGTCTTAAAGGAACACAAGTACTTGACCCGGGATGCCAGAGTAGTTGAACGTAAGAAAAGTGGTAAACCAAAAGCGAGGAAGAGCTTCCAGTTCTCTAAGCGTTAATGGATGTAACCTTGTACTCATTCTCAAATTTGAATTATGTCTAAAATCCAATATAAAGAACTACTTGAAGCAGGTGTACACTATGGACACATGCGTAAAAAGTGGAATCCTAAAATGCGCCAATACATATTTGCCGAACG
>JAJRXG010000368.1 GCA_024276375.1 Bacteroidota bacterium
ACGGATGCCTCCGGCACCTATCAACTGAGGCTAGCCAAACCCGGAGAATACCTAATAAGCATAGAAAAAAGTCCCTATTTTGACTATCAAGAAGTAGTTAAAATCACCAAAGAGCAGGGTTCCGGTGTCTTTCTCAAACATGAGATTCGACGTAGTCCCGGATATGTTTTTGAAATTACAATAGCAGAAAAAAATCCGCAGAAAAATGCTCCAAAAGATGCACTCAAAGGTGCACTTGTCGAAGTATATAACAATACCAAACGCAAGGAAGTATTGGTCATCGAAGAACTCCAAGGCCCTGAGTTTAAAGTCGATCTACTCAAAGGCAACCACTACACGATCCTCATCCGGAAAGATGGTTTTTTGTCTAAACGCATGGAGGCCTTTGTAGATGTCCAAGGATGTATTCTGTGCTTTGAAGGAATCGGCCAGGTGACACCCGGGGTATCCGATAATCTGACCAATGATAATAGTTCAGGTGTTCTGCTCGCCAATGTGGAAATGGATCGCTATTACGCCGGCAAAATCATCGGACTTAATGATATATATTACGATTTTGGTAAAGCCTCAATCACTTCCGAAGCCAAAGTCGAATTGGATAAGGTAGCTGATTTTTTGAAAGATAACCCCAAACTCAAAGTCGAACTTGGATCCCATACGGATAGCAGGGGAGGAGCACAGACCAATATGAAATTGTCCGAAAAACGTGCTGCCAGTGCTGTCCATTATCTCGTGGACAAAAGAGGTATAGATCGATCCCGAATAGCATCCAAGGGATATGGTGAAAGTCAACTCGTCAATCATTGTAAGGATGGTGTTCAGTGTAGCGAAAAAGAACACCGGATAAACCGAAGGACAGAACTGAAATTGCTGGATATAGTCCAAGACGGTTTGCATCGACGTCTCCGTCAGATGAAGGCAGAGGAACATATGGATCAAATACTAGTAGATCTTGAGCAAGAAGGTGAGATAAAAATCAAACCGGGAGAAACAATAGAGGATGCCATCGCACGCAAGGAAAAGGAAAAACATGATAATACCGATTCCGATCGGCAACTCAAGCTCCGAGAAGTACATGACTTTACCGCCGAGCAAGCAGTTCCGGTCGAAATTAAAGAGCCTCATCATTCAACGCATGACGCAATAAAAGAAAGCAATCCATCAACAGAATTGTCTCCAACTCATTCGCATGAACAAAAGTATAGCGCAGATTATAGTGGATACAAGGTAGTGATTATGTTCAGCCGTTTTGCCTTGCCCGAAGAGCATGATATTTATACTAAACATCCCAATGTTGATATATATACTACAGCGGATGGCAATAAACTATATATGTTGGGTTCCTTTGAAAAACTGCCGGAGGCCAACCGATATATGCTCCAACTCTCAAATGATTATCCGGATTGTTATGTCGTGGGATTCAAAAACGGAATCCGGATATATTAAATAAATCATTCGATATAAATCACTGTATGACGCATTGACACACCTATCAGAATAGATCGCTCCCCACAGTTTGTATGGCATCAAAGCCTTGACTCCCTTCACTTTCCATTGAGCGGTATCCTAAGGGTAAATATTTCAACAAATTGTAAGCTAATAGCAGATTGATCAACCAATAGGGGAGAAGCATCAGGTATTTTGTACCCCAGATCTTCCGAGGTGTTAAAATTGATAAGGTGACGATCTATGAATGCCTCAAAAGATTGAATCAGATGTCCGATAATAAGAAAAAGCCAAGCTTGTTCCTTTTGTGATTTGGCAGATTGTAGGATGTCAAATGCACTATTGGCATCCGTCACTTGACCACATGTGCTTGTCGGAATGTTGTTGATAAGGTCACTATAACACAGACTTCTCGCTTGAAATGTATTGATTTTCTGACTCAAATTGTAAACGAGGTATCCCTCCCCAGCCCATACCAATGGGACTTTCCACCATCGCTTGTTGTACAGCTGACCCGCTCCAGGAAGGACAAAAGAATACAAGACAGCTCTACCGGGTTGTCCATAAAACACACTCGTAAAGGAGTTTTTCTTTTCATATACTTGTACAGTATCGAGCTCCGTATCGGGCGATGATTCTTCCTGCGAAATCTGAGCAAATCCCCCTGCACAGATCAGCCCCCATAGACTTATACATAACAGTATCCCGCGCATTCTTTTATCCATCTGTTTACCTTTTGTCTCTTTTTTATCGGTCAGGACTGGCTGTGAAAGATAACAGTAAGAACAAAATAGTCATCATTTAAACGTCTTAGCGATCTAAAATGCGATCCACGATCTCATTGAACTCTCTATCTGAAGAAAATGATATTTTGATAAAACCTCTACCCGAATCTGAGCGATCAATCCGTATTCTATTGCCGATAAAATCAGATAGCTCGTCGATGATTCTCTCTACCTCCGGATGCTTGGATTTTTTGGATTTATCAGGCTTTTCTTTTCGGAGAGCCATCTGACCTTTGACCAATAATTCTGTGCCACGTACAGACAAGCCCTTGGATATAATTTCTCCGAGTACCATCGCCTGCTTTTCAGGTTCTTTGATTCCGGCCAGCAATTTGGCATGACCCATTGTGATGACTTGTTCCTTTACTGCCTTCTGGACTGAGGGCGCCAATCTGAGCAAACGCAGATAGTTAGTTATACTACTGCGCTTCTTTCCCAATCTCGACGACAGAGCCTCATGGGTCAAGTCACATTCATCTATCAATCGCTGAAAACTTATCGCTACTTCCATTGGATTGAGATCAGTACGCTGAATATTCTCCAGCAATGACATTTCAAGCATGCCTTGATCATCCGTCTCGCGTATATAAACAGGCAAGGTCTTCAGTCCCGCTATCTGAGCGGCACGCCAACGTCGTTCACCCGAAATAATCTGGTACTTTCGTGCATTCAATCTTCTTACTGTGATCGGTTGAATCAAACCATGTGTTTTGATAGACTCCGCCAAATCACTGAGCTCATCCTCATCAAAATCTACACGGGGTTGAAACGGATTGATCTCAATATGATGGATGACGATCTCAGACATGACCGCTTGGTCTTTCTTTTTAGTACTATCTTTTTTGTCCGCATCACTTTTCTTGTCAATATTGGCAAGTAGGGCACGAATACCCTTGCCTACATCTTTTTTATTGGATTTACTCATAGTCAATAGCTTACTTCGCTAGGATCATTATTGTATTTTAAAAATTCACTGGCTAAGTGCAAAAAATTAACAGCTCCCGTACTTGTAGCATCATACATAATAACCGGCTTACCGACACTTGGCGACTCACCGACTTTGGAATTGCGCTGTATAATCGTCTCAAATACGTGGTCACTTACCATATCATGAATTTCCGAAGCCACCATATTGGCCATCCGCAACCGCTTGTCAAACATCGTCAACAAAATCCCCTCTATGGTAAGTGATGTGTTAAATTGGTTTTTAACACCCATGATTGTATCTTTTAATTTGCTCAATCCTGTCAGCGAATATACCTCACATTGAATCGGAATGATAACGGAATGCGAAGCCGTAAGTGCATTGATCGTAATCAACCCCAATGAGGGAAGACAATCAATCATGATATAATCGTAGTCGTCCTTGATTCGCTTGAGTACCTTTTTGAGTGCGTACTCTCGTTTTTTACGGGAGACTAACTCGATCTCCGCCCCGACAAGATCTATACTCGACGGAAGGATATCTAGATTGGGCACTATGCTTGGCAAGACGGCTTTATGCACCAAGTCAGGATTGATCAAGCAGTCATACAGACTGATTTCTACCTCCTCCTCATCTATACCGAGACCCGAAGTAGCATTGGCTTGAGGATCCGCATCTACCAAGAGCACTTTCTTATCCAGTATGGCTATAGCTGCCGATAGATTTATCGCCGTCGTAGTCTTCCCAACTCCTCCTTTTTGATTTGCAATAGCAATTATTTTTCCCATAGTTATACTTCGATAGATTCATTGATTTGAGGCAATGTAAGATTGATACCCGCTTGCGCAAAAATATTACGGACTTCATCATGATTGATTTCGATATACGGAAAAGTATCAAAGTGACAGCCTATAATACGCTGACAATCAATAAATTCTGCAGCGATACTCGCATCTTTACTTCCCATTGTAAAATTGTCGCCGATGGGCAAGATGGCAGCATCTAAAGACGGATACAATCGCGGTATCAACTGCATATCCATCGTCAGAGCAGTGTCTCCGGCGATATAGATACTTGCTTCAGTATTGTAGAGTACAAATCCCGCAGGATTACCACCATACGTTCCATCCGGAAGTACGCTGCTATGTACAGCATTCACCATCGCCAAGGTGCCAAAGTCAAATTCCCAACGCCCTCCATGATTCATCGGATGATATGCCAAACCCAAGTTCCCATAATATGTAGCAATCTCATAATTTGATACAATCATGGATTTACATCTCGTGGCGATCGAGGTTACATCTGCTACGTGATCTCCGTGACCATGGGTCAACAATAGATATTCAGCCTCCAATTGATCTATGTCAACGAGGCCTTGTGCCAATGGATTGGCAGAGATAGCAGGGTCAATGAGCAGACTCCGCCCTTGTGTTTCTATGAGCCATGAATTTTGACCATAATATGTAAGTTTCATATAATCATTAATTTCAGTGAATATCAAATCAAATATCGGACAAATATAGGTTCTCTAAAGGTTGCAATTCCATTTCTATGCATTCTTGATGATAAAGACAGAAAGTGACAATTAATGTTTGTACCGCGACGCTTGTCTTCATAGGCATATTCGTAACATCGCAAAAAAAATATCTTTATGCGCATTGAACGGATAGAATTGCCAACGATCACCGGAATGCAAACCGTCAATTGCTTCGTTATTATCGATCATGGTGTGACGCTCGTTGATGCAGGCGAAGCAACACATGATAGTCGTAGTGCTCTGCTCAATCAACTCAAGGATTTGGGCCTGACCCTCCAAGATATTGATGAGATACTGATAACTCATGCGCACGTGGATCATATCGGTGGTGCCGGTCGTATCGCCCAAGAAGCCAATGCTCGTATCCGTCTATCCAACAAAGTGCTGCCGTGGACAAAGAATCTCAAATCAACTTGGGATGATAGGGGAGCAGTTATAGCTCATACATTGGAGACCTACCTGTCCAAAGAATTTTTTGGCTTCGCTTCAGCAATGTATCAGGACATGAAGAACAAAATGTTTGAAATATGGGATGAAATCCCCCAAGAATTGATCGATGTTTTTGATATTTATGACGAACATATTGAGATTCAAGGTCAAAGATGGAAAATGTTCTATGCGCCCGGACACTCCGCAACACAGAATTGTTTCTTGCTTGAATCAACCGGCCAAATGCTCTCCGCGGATATGATCCTTAAAGTGACACCAACACCTGTCATCGAAGTAGCCGAACATGACACTGGTGTCAGAGAAAAAAGCATTCTCAGAATGATGCAATCCTATGATAAGTTTAGAAAAATACCCATGGATGTTGTCTATCCAGGTCATTTCGAATGCCTGAACAATGCTCACCAAATTATCGATGATCAAGTAGCCAGAATTCAACGACGCAAAGAGCAAACTCTGGAGATCCTCCGCTCAGGCAAAACCAAGCTAATTGATGTTTTTAATCTTCTCTACAAAGGTCGCATCGATCTCCCGGCTTTCAACATGTTGATAGGTTATATAGATCTCCTCGAATCTGAAGGTGCAATCCGCTTAGTACAAAATAACGAAGAGGGGAGCTTGAGGATTTTTACAGTCTGAGTATCATCAGAAACATCACACTGCCTATTATTGTGATGATAGTAGTAGCTATATCAATAACTCTACTTAACATAATATTAATTATAGGCAATTGATATCCCCTAGTTGATAGGTACTTAGCTCTCTACCTATATATCAATACGACAATATTACTTTAGTACTAAGAGCTGCATCATTTCTTGAGCCGCAGCAATTCCCTTTGTCTGAATAAAATCTCTCGGTGTTTCATCTCCGACCTCATACGTAATCCCCTCAGCACCAAATTGAAGATAAAACCAAAATTTGGTGATTGGTGAGTTGATATCTCCCGGCTCATCATTGGCATCAAAATCACCTCCTATGCTCTGTTCTAATCCCGTGATCCACATATCCTTAAATGGATAAATCATAGATCGTCGATGATCCGGCAATGTATAAAATACATCCTCTTGTGTCGAATGAAAATCTAAGCCCAAAATCACCTCGCTGTTGTGCTCAACTATAGAACTTACAACAAAATCCGCAACGGTTCGTGTTTCCGGCTGGTTGTAATGTGACCAATCTCGATTGAGATCTATTCCTCCGGCATTGTGACGCCAGTGTCCTTCATCTACTCCATCAGGGTTCATCAATGGAAATACCATGATTCTATACTTGGCTCTAAAGGCGCGGCTCAACACATTGTCCGCGAGAATTTCTTCTACAAAGGCCTCCATGGCAAGGTAGCCCGTCACTTCCGGTGGATGCTGTCTGGATACTATGACAATGGTCGGCTTTTTCTCAAGATCCCCTTGGGAGATATCTATAAAGTACATATCCCGACCCAATTTGCTTTTTCCCACTACCGAAAACCGCACATCTTCATGTCCTGCTATCTCTTGACACCATTGTTTTATCTGTGGTGAGGCCTTGATCTCCTGAGCGCATAAATAAAGCGGACGAACACCTACATCGAGCTTTACTGCACAGATATTGGAGCCTTGTAAGGTGTCAAATCTTGTCGAATCTAGCGCATGCCAGTATATGCCATCGCTACTAATCTTGGGTACATATCTATGCTCGTGTTGCGTATAATGCAATTGCACAGTGATAGCTCTATCTCTGTCTGCTCTCAACCGCATACCGTAGTACGCACTCATGTTGATCGGAAAGTTTTCCGGAGCAATGGTCGCCTTGAAGGTCGAATCATTGATGGCTTCAAAATTATTGAGGCGTGCTCCTTCAAACTCATTGTCGGCATATACACCATTCACGTGATAGGTCTTGTGGATCTGCATCTCAATGGGATGATCTCGCGTATCTACAGGTTTTGGAAACTCATGATCCTTGGCAATATATCTCTGCGGAGCGCAAGACAAAAATATACTGAACAAACAGAGTATTATAAGACAGTTACGCATATCGGCAGTCGTGTGTAAAACAAAATGCTAAAGTAAACCAATTTGTATGAAGTATTGAGACTCAATCTTGTCGTATTTGAA
>JAJRXG010000369.1 GCA_024276375.1 Bacteroidota bacterium
AAGTACCTTCTCTAAACTCTATTGTCCTGATCACATTGAGATCATCAGTCAAACGCCATTCTCCCTGGCCCTCAAACAACACATCAGCTAAAAATACTTGCCCCGCTGTTGTAATCGCGTTGCTCTGACCCATGGTTCTGAATGCATAGTTCCCGTCAAAAAATTGATTCATATCCGGAGAAAAAACCAAGGATCCCGTTACTGTCATTGTTAAATTAGCAGCGCCATTAAAAGTCGGTCTGTTAGTCACTCCTGCCCAAGTCATATTCTGACAAAATGCATCACCTGAGAGCGTTACGGTCTGACCCGGAGCTGAAAACGAATTGGCATCAAAAAAAACATTGTCTTGTATATTGGGTGTGCCATCTCCACCCGGGCCTCCACTGGTCAAAGACCAGTTATTGAAATCATTCCAATCCCCGGTACCCCCTACCCAATACAAATCCACCGCCCCCATCATTGCCGATAATAGTAGCAGCGTCGATAGCACTACAGCTTGTATCCTAAATCTCATATATTTTCCTTGAACCGCAACTATTAAAACTCTCTTTGTCGCCTACTATTGTGCCAAACCATCATGGAATATCTCACTGAAAAGCAAAACTTAATAAATAGAAAAGCATTCACTTAGTCAAATCTTTCAAGAAACTCTGAATCATTGACTGAGCAACTTTGATGTTTTGGTAGATTCTCAATACATTGGACACCTTAAAGTAAAAAAGAATCCATCAGAAAAATATAAAGTTATGACTGCTATGAGATATTTCCTCTTATTGATAGCTGCCTTGTTGACACTGGCTACAAATGCTCAGGATATTGATTTTGAGCATTTTAAACAAATCAAACCACGCAATATCGGACCGGCAGGGATGAGTGGTCGAGTGACAGCGATTGATGTCAACTTGTCCGATCCGGATCAAATATACATCGGTACAGCCTCAGGTGGAGTTTGGGTATCTAAAAATGCCGGAATCACATGGGAGCCTATTTTTGATGATGTTGAGGTACTGTCTATCGGAGCACTGAAAATCAATCAATCCAATCCCTCGGAAATATGGGTTGGAACAGGCGAGGGAAATCCCAGAAATTCGCAGAATAGTGGCGCCGGACTCTATCATTCGCTTGATGGAGGCAAGACTTGGAAATATAAAGGTCTAAAGAATACTCGAGTGATTCATCGCATTATTATTGACGAGTCCCGACCCGGAACGGTCTATGTCGGTGCTCAAGGGTCGGCATGGGGCGAAAGTCCCGATCGTGGAGTTTATAAGACCACCGATAATGGTGAACATTGGAACAAAATCCTATTTGTCAATAATGCAACCGGTGTGGCTGAAATGGTCGTAGATCCTCACAACCCCAATAAGATAATCGTAGCGATGTGGGAATATGGCAGAAAACCATGGACTTTTAATAGTGGTGGAGAAGGCTCCGGTATTCATATTACTCATGATGGAGGCAATTCATGGAAACAAGTGAGTAGTGAAGATGGTCTGCCCAAAGGGAATCTAGGGCGCATTGGGCTGGCCATCTCCAAGTCCAATCCTGAAGTTGTATATGCTCTCATCGAAGCCAAAAAAAATGCACTTTATAAGTCCGAAGACGGGGGCGCCCATTGGAAGATGATATCCACACATAAAAATATTGGAAACCGGCCGTTCTACTATGCGGAAATATATGTTGATCCAAAAAATGAAAATCGCTTGTACTCACTGTGGACATACGTATCCATGAGTCACGATGGTGGCAAAACCTTTGAGATTATTGCTGATTACGGCAATAGTGTACATCCGGATCACCATGCATTTTGGATACATCCGGATGACCCTTCTTACCTCATAGATGGCAATGACGGAGGGTTAAATATCTCTCATGATATGGGCAAGAACTGGCGTTTTGTGACCAATCTTCCCGTGGGACAATTCTATCATGTGAGCATAGATGATGACTTTCCTTACAAGGTATATGGAGGAATGCAAGACAATGGTTCATGGGTCGGCCCTGGATTTACCCTCAAAAGAGGAGGTATCACCAACCACGACTGGCAAGAAGTTTATTTTGGAGATGGATTTGATGTAGTACCCAAACCCGGAGACAACAGATATATCTATGCCATGTCACAAGGAGGCAATATTGGGATGGTTGACAAGGCAACAGGTGTCAACAAGTTTATCCGACCCAACAATGCCGATTCGATTGACCTGCGCTACAATTGGAATGCTCCATTGGCATTAAAGCCCCATACAGACTGTGGACTGTATTATGGAAGCCAATATGTGCATTTTAGCAATGACTGTGGGCGGAGTTGGTCTATCATCTCGCCTGATCTCACCACTAATGACACCACCAAACAACACCAAGATATCAGTGGTGGGCTTACCATAGATGCCACCAACGCCGAAAACAATACCACGCTGACATCCATTGCCCCCAGTCCGATTGACGAAAAAGTCATTTGGGCCGGCTCCGATGATGGACGACTACACATCACCACAGATGGAGGAAATACTTGGACAGATGTTTACAACAGACTCCCGGGAGCTCCAAAATACGGATGGATACCGCAGATTGAAGTCAGTACAAGATCAGTAGGACGCGCTATTGTAGTAGTCAACAACTATCGGCTCAACGATTGGTCGCCATACCTCTATCTCACCAACAATTATGGTCAATCTTGGCGTCGGATTGTCAACAAAGGGGATGTAACAAGTTTTGTAACCTCTGTTATAGAAGATCCCAAGGAACAAAAACTTCTGTTTTTAGGTACGGATGCTGGTTTGTACATCTCTTTTGATGAAGGAGGTAAATGGCACAAATGGGATCAAGGTTTACCTTCAGTTCAGATTAGAGATATAAAAATTCAGCCCACTTTTAACGATCTGGTACTGGGAACATTTGGTCGGGCTTTTTGGATCATTGATGACATCACTCCGTTCAGAGCCTTAGTGGATCACAACTATACACAAGATGATTTTGCATTGGTCTCGACAACAGCGGGCTACCTAAGTCAAATGAGATCATACCAAGGTATTCGATTTATTGCACAAAGCGAGTTTGTCGGTAAGAACAAAAATACTCAAGCTGTAATCTCTATTTGGCTCAAGCCAAAAGACAAAAAAAAGAAAGACCAAGTAGCACAAAAGAAAAAAGAAAAGAAGGATACCCCTGAGAAAAAAGGTGGTGACAAATCCAATGATGACAAAATCTATATTGCCATCATAGATAGTTATGGTGACACGGTACGGCAGTTTAGCAAAAAAATCAAGAAAAAAGGCTTGCAGCGCATCACATGGAACCTCCGCGTGGACGGAACAAAGTACCCTTCGCGCCATGAAGAAAAAGAAAACACCGATCAACCCAGTGGAGTTGAAGCACTTCCCGGAGTGTACACGGTTCTTGCCAAGTATGGAGATCATTCGGACACGAGTACAGTAGAAGTCCGTCAAGACCCGAGGGTACATATCTCCTTCGACGACCGAAAGGCTTGGATCGCGAGCCGCAAGCAAATCGAATCCATGACGCAGCAAGCTAAAGAAGATTTTGATGCCATTAAAAAAGCAAAAAAATCCCTCGCTTTAGTAGAACAACTTGTAGCTACTCTTGACAAAAGTGACAGTACAAGAGCTCATATCCAAAAGCTCAACACAACGCATAAAAAGAGATTGGAAGAATTGGAGCTATTGTTTTTTGATAAAGAAAATCAAAAAGGCATTCAACGAAATCCTAAGACTCTGATGGCTATACAAGGGCGAGCGAGACACTATGT
>JAJRXG010000370.1 GCA_024276375.1 Bacteroidota bacterium
ATGTCGTTTAAAATCGGAGGTGTTATAGAAAGCATGAATGCCCAGGAAGGGGATTACGTCACTGAAGGCACAATATTGGCAAAAATTCGTGACAATGAAATCAATGCCCAAGTACTGAAAGCGCAAAGCGCCGTACATAAAAACGAAAGAGACCTGCAACGTATTTTAAAAATGTACAAAGACTCCGCCGCAACACTCGAACAAGTACAAGACTTGAATACTGCCGTTGAGATCTCCCGTGCAGATTTGAGAATCGCCCAATTCAATAGAGAGTATGTACACATCGTATCTCCTGTCAGTGGCCGCATATTGCAACGCCTTGCCGAGCCCAATGAATGGGTCAGTCCCGGACAAGCCATTTATGTCATTGCTTCCAGTAGTAGAGGTTCTTACATCATGAAGGCGGCACTCTCTGATAGAGACATCAATCGAATCAATTACAACGATAGAGTTGTCATGACATTTGATGCCTTTGATGGTAAGTCCTTCAAGGGAAAAATTACACATATCGCAGAGTCCGCAGATCCATTGACCGGAACCTTCAATGTAGAAATCCAAATTTATAATAAAGGATCGAGATTCAGAAACGGGTATATCGGTACGATCGAGATATTTCCAAAAAAAGGAAAACCATATCTCAAAATTCCCATTGGCGCCATCGTTGAAGCCAATGACAATGTGCTCAATATATTTTCTCCCTCTCAAGGAGATACCATTGCTCAAGAATGGAATATAACACCCATTTATGTAGCCAAAGATTTCTTGTACGTCCGAGACAACATACGTCCCAGACCCAAAAGAGTAATAACCTCCGGAGCTCCATATCTCCGCAACGGTGACATCATCCGCATCAAAGCACAAGCACACCAATAGATATGACCTTGCCCCGCCTTGCCCTGAGAAATGCCCAGTTTGTAGTCATCATACTACTGATTGCCATATTGATGGGTGTACGGTCATTTATCAATATGCCGAGATCTGAAGATCCTCAAGTCGATTTTCCAATATATATCATATCAGTGATCTATCCCGGGACGAGTCCTCAGGATATGGAAACCCTCATCGTGGATCCTATCGAAGAAGCCGTCAATAAAGTAGATGATATCACCCGGATAAAAACTGACATACGTGAAGGTGTAACCGTCATATCGATAGATGCAGCCTTTGGTTTGGATACGAAACAAAAATACGATGATATCGCACGTGAAATTGCGGCAATCAGAGATCAATTGCCAGACGATATTGTCTATTTGGATTTAGAACAAATCAAACCCGAGGATCGTGTCAATTTTATATTATTGGCCATCACTTCCGAAAATACTCCGTATAGCAATCTTTACGACTTGGCCGAGGATCTAAAAGAAGACCTCGAAGATATATCAGGTATAAAAACAGTCGATATAGATGCCTCTCCGGCAGAAGAAATAAGGATAACGATCGACTTTCAACGCATGGCTGCGATGAATATGAATCTACGACAAATCGTCACTACCCTTCAGACCAACAACATCAATGTACCCGGAGGAGACATTAGTTCCGGTAGCCGCAATTTTACAATTGAAAGTACGGGTGGATATGACAACATCGATGAGATCCGCAATACCATTATCGGAAGTTACAATGGGCATATAGTAAAACTTAAAGACGTTGCAGATATATCTAAAACTTACGAAGACATACTGTGGAAAGCAGAATACAACAAAGTAAAATGTGTATTTGTCGGAGCCAAACTCAAAAGAGGCTTCAACATCATCGCCGTCCATAAGGAGGCCATGGCAGTTATCGAAAAACACCGTGCCAATCTGCCCAATAGTGTCAAAATGAATATGGCATTTGAGCAAGCTACCTCCGTATCTCAACGAATCAATGATTTTTTTAAAAACCTCTTGCAAGGTATTGCCTTGGTTGGAATCGTGATATTTTTGGCGCTGGGTTGGAGAGCTGCACTGGTCATCATCACACTCATCCCCATCTGTGTCGTTCTATCGCTGGCCATCCTCAATGGATCAGGATATGCCTTGCAACAAATATCAGTCGCTTCTCTAGTACTCGCATTGGGATTGTTGGTAGATAATGGGATTGTAGTCATAGAAAATATCACGCGATTTATAAAAGAAGGGTATGCCCGCGACGTGGCGGCATTGAAAGGATCGACAGAAGTAGGTATGGCCATTCTAACTTCGACCATTACAACTTTGCTTTCCTTCTTTCCCCTCACACAACTGGGAGATGCACCGGGGCTTTTTCTAATCTCTCTGCCGTTGACAGTGATTTACACCCTCATCATCTCATTGATATTGGCATTGACATTTTCACCGATAATGTCCAAATGGTTTCTTCCTAAAGTCATCCGTAGGCCCTCCATCGCAGATCGATTTTTCATGTGGTTGACCAACCACATATATCTACCCATCCTAAAAGGCTCCTTGCGATGGGGTTGGCTCATCTTGTTGTTTACCATAATGGTGACATGGTTCAGCATCAGCTTGTTTCCCAAAATAGGCGTAAGTTTTTTCCCGACAGCGGACAAACCGCTGCTGCTCATCGATATAGAAACTCCGATAGGCTCTAATATTGCGACAACTGATAAAGCTGTCAACTATGTAGAACAGATTCTAGACACAATGAACATAGTAGTAAATTATACTTCCAATACCGGCAATGGAAATCCACAGGTTTACTACAACCGCATACCACGCAGATCGACTAAGTCTCATGGACAAATCATGGTCAATCTGACACATTGGGAGACCCAATCTTTCTACAACACCATCCGTTCTCTCCGACAGTCTTTTGCAACTTATCCAGGTGCTAAGATCACAGTAGAAGAACTCAAAAATGCCGCCCCCGTAGATGCTCCCATCGAAATCCTAGTCGCCGGAGAAGATCTCAATGTATTGAAAAAGATAGCAACGCAAATCGAAGATCTATATCACAGCATACCGGGATTAATCAATATCAACAATCCACTCAGCCGGAGTCAACCGCAGATCAAAATTGTTCTTGACAAATCCAAAGCAGGTCTCATCGGTATTGATGAATTGTCATTTGATCAAACGGTTAGAGCTAGCATGAACGGATTGAAAATCGATCAAGTGACACTGGACGATCAAGAATCTTATGGTCTTGTACTACGGATGCCTTTTGATGAAAATCCTTCTCTTGAAGACTTTAACAAAATATTCATTGCCTCACGGCTGGGAGGACAAGTTCCTCTTTCGCATATCGCCAAAATAGAGTTTTCGGGAGGCCCTGCATCCTTTTCGCATTACAATATGGATCGCAATGTCGCCGTTACTGCCAGTCTCGTAAATCTCGATGAAACCATCTCTACAACCGTCAGCATTATCGACCAACTCGACAAAATGGACTGGCCACGGGGATACTCTTATACCGTACTTGGCGAATACTACGAACAACAAAATACTTTTGGAAATCTCGGTATTATATTACTATTGGCTCAAGTCGGCATATTTGCCGTGCTGGTGCTACAATTCAGATCTATATTGCAACCACTGATTGTATTTGCCGCTATTCCGCTGGCGATTTCAGGATCATTTTTTGCACTTTACCTCACAGGTTGGTCGTTTTCATTTTTTGCCTTTGTAGGTTTTATCAGTCTCATCGGTATCGTTGTCAACAACAGTATCATCCTTGTAGATTATATCAATCAATTGCGCAACGAAGGAGAAGATGCTCTGGAAGCCATATATATGGCTAGTGCCCGAAGATTGAAACCCATCCTCCTCACAACCATTACAACTATTCTAGGACTGATTCCACTGACGCTCCAAGGTACCAATCAGTGGTCTCCCTTGTGCTGGACGATTATCGGTGGAATGGTTTCTTCCAGTGTGCTAACACTTGTTGTCGTACCCATACTCTATAAATGCCCCGGAGAATGGTGGGGAAATGTAAAGCGCATCTTCGCCACATAGAGATTACAATTCAACTGATAAGTGAGCCCACTCCGGAAACTCACAAAACCAAAAAAGTCTCTTTTGGCGATCTTTCTGATTTTTTCAATTAACTGATACTCAGGCATCACTGAATCTCAAAAACCAAAAATATCATCCAAAATATCCCTTTTTGTGGAAATCG
>JAJRXG010000371.1 GCA_024276375.1 Bacteroidota bacterium
AAATGTAGTTAGTGATCCTATCCCTATTTACCAATCATTTCATGGTGACTCAACGATGGAGAAGATTCCATCCACGATAAAGTTCTGTAGTGCGTTGAACAGTGTAGAGCCACTGGATCCGTCATATTCGATGGTCAGCACAGCACCGCTCTTGACATGAAAGTTCCCTCCACTGGCGTCAATAGAATTTTGTTGGTTAAAAGAGACCGTCGTGGTAGACCCGGAATACAGATCGACCGTGGAAGACAGGATATTGGCAAAAGCTGCAGGCCCTGTGATGTGTTTTACTGTGATGGAGCCCCGATTGACGAATTCGGCATTGGATGCATTGAGAATGCCGTTGACATCCGGGCCGGTCGTACTGTCGATTAGCAAGGTGCCCAATATGGTGTTCCGGAATATGGCATTGTCAATGGTCAGGGCGCTCGTAGAGTTATTCTGTCCTGTCCGGACAATTTCGACATAACCGGAATTGCCAAATTGGGAGCCATCCTCAATGAGGACGCCATTTTTACATCCCCGTACCAATATGGAAGCATCATTGTTGCTCACCACCGTCGTCGAATCTCCGGTTAATGTCAGCGGATCACTGAGGTTGATTAATTCGATGATCGCTGCGTCTTGGTTGAGTAATAGGCTATTTGACGACCCCAATATAATACCGTCCATCCGAAAATCCGTACTGTCCACGATCGTGATTTTCCCGGAATTGCTGTTTTCCAGGGTGTCGATGATGTTGATGGCTCTGAAGCCCACGCTGGGCATACCGGTGATCAGACATTCTATCGTTCCTGTATTTTTCAGGTATCCAATGATATTCATGACTTGAGATCCGACATTGTACAAGTAGATACTCCCTTGGTTGTCCACGCGATGGTACGCTTGTATCCCGACATTGACCTGAGATTGTACAATGTCATGCACGCGTATCTCACCCTGATTGAGGATTTCAGGCGTCCCGAGCATCTGAATACCCCTTGTGGTAAAAGCGCCCTCTTGGATGCCCGTGATATCAATCACTCCGGTCATCTGATTAGTCAGTTTGGCGGAGTTACGGAGTTCTAACCCAATACGCGTAGCGCCATTGATAGAAATCTCT
Source organism: Bacteroidota bacterium (assembly GCA_024276375.1). Classification (GTDB taxonomy): domain Bacteria; phylum Bacteroidota; class Bacteroidia; order Chitinophagales; family Saprospiraceae; genus JAJRXG01. Next base: position 1,100 of record JAJRXG010000371.1, read on the forward strand.
CCCGAATTGGTCAACGATCCGGTCATACGGCATAGAATGCCGGTGCTGTCCACGGAGGTGATGCTCAGGGTATCGGTGTTGGTGAAATCGCCTTCGATGATGGCGGTGATCGACCCGATGAGACCGAAGGAGCACTTGCCGTTATTGTCAAATGTACCCTGGACATGGATGCCATACCCTCCAATGTTATTTGCCGAGATGATCCCATCATTGGTCATGTCGGACGATGCGTCGATGAGGATGCCGTTTCCGTTGTACAGGGGGATCAGCAAGGTGCCTTCGATTAGTGCCGATGCATTGTTGAGCATTACCGCTTGGGTGCCGATACCATTGATCGTGAGGGTTGTAGCACCTCCTGTGGTTAATTTGGCTCCGCCGGAGAGTGTGAGGGAATAGATCTGAGTATTCATATCCAGTAACACGGTAGCGCCTGATATGGTGACGTCATCGGCAATACCGGGGAGGACATCGCCTGTCCAGTTTTTGCCGTCTGACCACAGATTGGTGCCATTGCCACCATCCCATGAGATCGCCGCTGAAAAAAGGGTGCTACAGTAAGACAAGTATAAAATGAAGCATAATTTTCTCATATGTATTAGCTTTTAAGAAGAAATAAACATGCTATCTAAATCCATAACCCACGTCTATTACGCAGCGCTATATGAATCTATAAAGGCAAAGATATATCTACGTTACTATATTTTTCCTACCCCTAGGGGTAGGAAAAGCGCAATTTTCGATAAAATATTTTATTTAATCCGATCCATCGGTGATGTATTATATGGTATGTAGGAGAGATCGGCCGATCCACGGAAGCATGCCAATCACTTGGAATGCAAAGTTGGGGTTACAGAAAAAACGACGACTATTATTCGGACAGATACTTAATAAAGAGTATAGACAGCTATTTATCGCGAGATGCTAATTCCTATTGAACATTGGCCCTAATGCTCAAGGAGCAGTTCCGGAAGTACAGAAGGGTATATTGAAGCGGATCGGAGATTGGTATTCGACAGTGGAAGAATCTTATAAAAATGTAGCACCTATATTGGGTTTAGTACAGAACCTTGATATATTACTTACCCAACGACATGCCACACTTTACATACATTTGAACAAATTACCCAAAGGGAACAGTGTAAACCTAAAGCCTATCAATACCTTGCCGGCCAAGGCCATTTTACTGAACACCGGCCAAAAAATAGAATGTGTAGTCGAACATGTGCCATACGAAAAAGAACCTTTCCTCTTTGTAAGAAATCTTCCCGTGAATGAATTTACCAATGAAGTACTTGTTGTGAAACTAACATTTGAAAACGATATAAAATGAGAATTGATTTAATGGCATAATACCTCTGTTTTATTGATTGCCCAAAATAAATATGACCATTTTTATACTTTACTCAATCTCAAACCCAGAAAAGGATACAAGAATCTTCTCAGTATCAATAAAGTATAACCAATCTGATCTTTGTTGGAAACAGGAAACAGTATTACAAATAGTGGACAATTAAGGATCCACGTACACTCTCAATGGATTCTATAGAATCCATCGCAAAGTGCTTTTTGGGGAGAGAGAAGGCAAGTGTTTGACTCGTTAGTGTCTGGTATCGACAATGGGTATCTCCCTACGCTCAGAAAAGCTTGTTTTTTAACTTTGCAATAGATAGATACTCGATATGCTCGACGCCTGTCCCACAACAACCTCCTAGCATTTTTATGCCATATACTGTATTGAGTTCCAACATCCTATT
>JAJRXG010000372.1 GCA_024276375.1 Bacteroidota bacterium
AAATTGGTACACCATCGCCATGTCAAATGAACTTAACGAATTGCTTGTACCTCCTTCAAATCCCTTAAAGGATAAAAAGTCTGTACGCACCTCAGGAATTAATGTTAGATTTCCAACGATAATATTGGCAGAGAGCGTTATATCAAATACGTTTTCATTGACTCCAATGGCGCCTACACCATTGTCTTTGAAGTACTCCGTTCGAATACCCAATTTTACATTTTGTGTTGTTGCGACTTGTAAGTAACCGGCAATACCTGCAAACAAGTCACTCGTCGCCGAAGTGGCATTAATTCCTAGGTACACTTTGTCTGTCAATTCAAATCCGGCCGTCAAGTCTATTTGGAAGTAATCCGGCCCGAAAAGAAGGTTTAGATACGCCGATCCGTCATCATAGACATACCCTAGTTGAGCTCCTTCGAAGTAGTCATTTGAGGGATTATATTCTGTGGCATCCGTAGGGTTGAAAACGCCCAGCATGAGAGAAAACCCACCTCCTAAGTCCGCATCGATTTTGATACCTGTGTGCGAAAATGGCCCATAGGAAAACATATATGAAGTAGAGTAATTAAAATTGCTCGTTGGTGAGATTACCTCATACCCTAGATAGGTGTTGAAGTTGCCCAGAGAGACGGTTATAGCTTCGTTAACATTCAGATAGGCATAGAGTTGATTGATGATGTTAGAATTTCCGCCGGGTCTGAGAATAGGAGATAGAAACGTGGCATCTTCTCCCCTCGGACCTAATACAATGTCTGCTACAAATCCCACTTTTTCACCTCCGTGTTTTGCCACTAAGTTGATCATCCCCAGTGAGAAACCCGGCAGATTGGCAAATGATGTTGCCGGAGCCTCATCAAATGAGCCCCCAATATTTTGCCTAAAGGATGCATCCACAGATCCACTGATCACCAAGATCTCTTCGATGCTTTTATCTTCACTTGTTGTTGCTCCCTCTTGAGCGGGCAACGTCACTACTGATATAATTGTGATTCCGATAGTAATGAGCAGGTGTGATGTTTGTTTCATAGTACTAGATTGATAGTTGTAGTGATGGTAATATTATTTCAAATTTCTATGATTTTGGTGTGTAAATACTTTTTTAAATTCTGTTGTCTTTTTGTTCATTACTACGAATATGCCCTCATTCCGTGTTCCATGATATCTAGACCTTTCTCTTCCTCTTCCTCATCAACTCTGATACCCAAACCCACTTTGAGCAGATAGAAGAAGATGTAAGCAGCACTAAAGGAGAACGCCCCAACCGATACGATACCCGTGAGTTGATCGCTCATTTGACCGACATTGGGATCATCAAAATCTCCAAATATTGCTACTGCGATAGTCCCCCAAATGCCACAAACCAAATGCACGGATGTCGCTCCGACGGGATCATCCAGTTTGAGTCGGTCAAATCCGGCTACTGCAATCGGAATGATCATACCTGCAATGAGGCCAATCAAAATGGATGCATTGACTGACACTGCATCAGCGCTCGCAGTGATGCCAACCAACCCTCCCAATATTCCATTGAGTACCATCGAAAGGTCATTGGTTTTAGTCATGAGGTATGAGATACCAAATGAACCGATTGCTCCTGCAGCTGCTGACAAGGTGGTTGTGACAAATACGAGTGAAACGAGATTGGCATCTGCACTCAGTACAGAGCCTCCATTAAATCCAAACCAACCAAACCAAAGCAAAAAGACTCCAATGGCTGCGAGCGGCATGCTGTGTCCTGTTATCGGACGGATGCCTTTCTTGGTGTATTTGCCGGTACGCGGCCCCAGCAGTATGATTCCCGCAAGTGCCGCCCACCCACCGACGGAGTGGACTATCGTAGATCCTGCAAAGTCGTAGAAGCCTAAAGTGTCAAGCCAACCACCTCCCCATTTCCACATACCTGTGATAGGATAGACGAGTGTTACAAATAACAGCGCAAAAATCAGAAATGCATTGAGTTTGATGCGCTCTGCTACCGCTCCGGATACAATTGTCACACAGGTCGCGGCAAACATCGCTTGAAAAATAAAATCCGTATAGTACGTGTAAGATCCATCTGCGTAATCCGCAGTTTGTCCTGAACTCCCAGGATCTAAACCAAAACCTCCGAAACCAATAAATCCTCCCGCAAAACTATCACCCGGATACATCAGATTGAATCCGGAGAGCCAATAAGTAAGCAACCCAATAGCAATAATCATCGCATTCTTAAATAGAATATTGACAACATTTTTCTTGCGCACAAGCCCGGCTTCCAAAGCGGAGAATCCTAAGTGCATGACAAAAACGAGGACAGTCGCCATGAGGATCCATAGATTGTTGATCGTAAAAAGTGCATTGTTGGCCACTGCGAGAGCCTCCGCCGAAACCTCGGCAGATGAACTGATAGTCGTGAAGTACATAAAAATTATTCTTAGAGTAGTTGTTTGAATTTATAGTAGAAATTATAGTGCCTTGTCGTCGCGTTCGCCCGTTCGGATTCGAACGAATGTGTCGATCGATGAAACTATGATTTTGCCATCCCCAATGTTGCCCGTTTGACCTGTTTTGATGATCGTCTCTATAATTTCATCGACCTTAATATCTCTGGCGACAATCTCGATGAGCAATCTTGGGATATCTCCAGAATCATATACGACTCCGCGATACGTGACAGAATCGCCCTTTTGTTTGCCATGTCCATTGACTTCCATGTAAGTAAAAAAATTGACGCCGATCAATTCCAAAGCTTCTTTAATATCTTCAAATTTTGAAAACCTAATTATCGCTTCTATCTTTTTCATAAATAAAAATTGATTTTACTTTCTTTCGAAATAATACCCCAATAGTCGAGATTGCATGAATTTTAAAAAAAGCCAATCTGTTGGCCTTCGTTATGTGGGATTGATATTGTTATCTTCTAAGTTACTGATTGTCAACTATGTACTTATATTTGTTTTGTTATGCCAATATCCAATTCCGCTTACCTGTTTGGGCTCATCAAATCACTGACAAAGGCCGAAAAACGCAATTTTCGACTTTATGCCAAGCGCAATCAAGATGATGATAACATGCTTTTTATCCAGCTCTTCGATGCCTTGGATAAGATGAATTCATTTGATGAAGGCCTATTGATGAAACGATTGGGCGATATTTCTAAAGGTCAATTGTCCAATTTAAAAAGACATTTATATCATCAGATTTTGAAGAGCTTGAGATTGATTCACACAAGTCGCATTAAGTCTATTGATATAAGAGAGAATATCGACTATGCTCATGTCTTGTATGCCAAGGGATTGTACCTTCAGAGTCTCAAAATATTGCAGCGTGCTAAAATGATGGCGCTCAAAGAAGAACTCGACTTATTGCATTTGGAGATTGTGGAGTTTCAGAAGGTCATCGAATCAAGACACATCACCCATACCGGACCTATCAAAAATGATGCGCTTACTGTCGAAGCCGGGGAAGTTCTAGCTCGTGTAGATGTGTCTATATTGCTTTCTAATCTTAGAGTACGCCTTCATGGATATTACATCAAGAACAGTCACGTCAAAAATGAAGAGGAACGCCGGGAAGCAATCTCCTTTTTTGAATCTAATCTTCCGGATATTGATGAAAAAGCGTTGGGTTATATGGAGCGCATATACTTGTATCAATGCTATGTTTGGCACTATTACATCCTTTTGGATTTCAATATGTGTTATCGCTATGCTATGAAGTGGGTCAGTGTTTTTGAGGACAAACCGGAACTGAAACTGATCGACCGGGATTTGTATATGCGTGGATTTCACTATGTATTGACGGCTGCATTTCACGCGCGTGATCGAGAATCCCTTCAAAAAAACTTAGACTTGCTACAGCAATTTAGAAAAAGCAATTATGCCAAATTCAATGAAAACTCTAAAATATTTTCCTTTTTGTACGTTCATTGGGCGCGACTAAATCAACATTTTCTCAATGGTACGTATGAAGAAGGTGTGAAAATACTACCCCGCACCCTCCGGCGGATTAAACGGTATGAAGATCGCATCGCGCCACACAGACTGATGGTTTTTAATTATAAAATTGCCTGGATGTATTTGGGCAACGGAGAACCCGGAAAAGCCGTAACTTATATCACCCGTATTATCAATGATGATGCCGCGGGATTTAGAGAAGATATTCAAGGTTACAGTCGATTGTTATACCTGATGGTGCACTATGATTTGGACAATATAGAACTCCTCTTCTATCTTGTAAAAAGAGTTGACCGGTTTTTTAAAAAAGCTGTCAGTACCAATAGACTGCAAAAAGGAACATTGTCTTTTTTTAAGAAAATTAGATCGATACCCATATCCGATCGAATGGAATGCTTTATCGAATTTGAACGCGAACTCCGCGAGATTCAAAAAGATCCATATGAACAACGGGCGTTTATGTACCTCGATATACATAGTTGGGTTAAAGCCCGTATCACACGCAGGAAAAAATTGAACGGCATGGTGATCTTGGCCTAAAACGAAACCCCGATGTTTTACCTTACCGGGGCTTCGTTTGATATATGAATTGCTGTAACCGCTCAGACAAAGTGCTGGATAGCCATAATTGAGGCCATCAGAGTAGTTACTTCATGGAAGTGTTTAATCCCTACCCATCAGTTGCAATGCAAAGTATAAAAACATTACAAGAGCAGACAATGCACTGGCGACATAGGTCATTGCGGCCCACCATAGTGCATCCTTGGCGCCATCATATTCAGCACCTTGGGTAGTTCCCGTTTCATCCAACCAGACAAGAGCTCTTCGACTTGCGTCAAATTCTACGGGCAATGTCACTAAGGCAAACAATGCCGTCATGCCAAAAGTAAATACCAACGCCATTAGAAACCATTGACCTAATAGGCCTGCTCCGGTCATACCAAAAATGAATCCCATAAATAAAAATTGCTGTAATCTGGATGATACCTGGACAGCGGGCACCAATGCCGAACGTAATTTGAGCATTTGATACGCTTGGGCATGCTGCACGGCGTGACCGGATTCATGCGCTGCAACTGCAGCCGCAGCTATATTCCTTCCTTGAAATACAGCCGGACTGAGATTGACCGTCTTTTTGAGGGGATTGTAGTGATCCGACAAAAAACCTCTACCTTCTACGATATTGACATCGTCAATACCATAAAATTTGAGCATTTGAGCGGCAACTTCAGCCCCCGACATACCGGATCTGAGTGGGATTTTACTATACTTTTTAAACTTCCCCTTTAGCCTGCTGCTGATCAGCCATCCACCAAATGTCGTAATACCAATAATTAAATAATAACCTATCATTTGTTGCTATGTTTTAACCAAAAATTATCTAAATATGTATGCCAATTTGAGCTATGAATACTTGAATTTCAAATCATAGCGCACTAAATTGCTTAATTCCATTTATTTAATAATATCAAATCCTGTATAAGGTTGCAATACCTCCGGAATCTTAATGCCTTGCGAGGTCTGATTGTTTTCCAATAGACCAGCCATAATCCGTGCCAGAGCCAATGCACTCCCATTTAAGGTGTGTACCAACTGATTCCTGCCATCCCGTTCTTTAAACCGGAGTTTTAGACGATTAGACTGGTAGGTCTCAAAGTTGGATACAGAACTTACTTCCAGCCACTTCCTTTGAGCAGCACTGAATATTTCAAAATCAAAAGTGAGTGCGGATGTAAATCCCAAATCACCACCACATAAACGAAGAATTCGATAAGGGAGTTCCAATTTGTCCAAAAGTCCGGCAACATATTCAACCATTTGATCTAAGATCTGGTACGATCGATCTGGATGCGCTATTTGGACGATTTCTACCTTGTTAAATTGATGCACTCGGTTCAACCCCTTTACATCTGCCCCATAGGATCCGGCTTCACGCCTAAAACAAGGTGTATATCCTGCCAGCTTTATGGGAAGTACATCTTCTCTTACGATCATATCACGGTATAAGTTAGTGATCGGTATTTCCGCAGTGGGAATTAAGTAGAGGTCATCCGCTACACAATGATACATTTGACCTTCTTTGTCAGGCAAATTGCCGGTAGCTTGAGCACTGACTGCGTTGACAAGATGTGGTGGCATGATCTCCTCAAATCCCGCTTTCGTAGCTTCGTCTAAAAAAAAGTTAATTAACGCACGTTCAAGACGGGCTCCCTTGCCTCGATACAAAACAAATCCCGATCCAGTGATTTTTACACCCGCTTTAAAGTCAATTAACTTATATTGGCTAGCCAACTCCCAGTGCGGCAATGCTCCTTCCTCCAATTCAGGAAGTTTATGAGGCCAGTCTCGGATCACTTCGTTATCGTCCTCTGATTGACCCGCTATCACACTAGGATGTGGTATGTTGGGGACACTTAGCAAGGCTACTTCCAATTGACTCAGAACATCTTTTTGAAGCGTATCATGTTTTTTGAGACTTTCTTTATATGCCGAGACTTCACTTTTGGCAAGCTTAGCTTCCTCTTGACGACCTTCTTTAAACAATTGACCGATACGTCTGGAAGTTTGATTGATTTTAGATTGATATTGATCTGCCTCGGTCTGTAGAGATTTTCGCTTATTATCCAGTTCGATTATTTGATCGATAATTCCAATATTGTTATAATTTCTCTTGATCAAGCCCTCTATCACCCGGTCTTTGTCCTTGTTAATGTCGTTTACTCTAAGCATATTTAAACTATTTTGTTATAGTTATTCGGCTCTAGCGCCACCGAAAACGGCCTTAATTGTCAGCCGATTTGTGTTTGAAAAGCAAAGTTTCACTATTTATTTTGAAAATCGGGTTTCCATAGTTGGATTTTATATGTATTTTTGTGCAGCAATAAGCTGATCAGCTTACTGTTCTAGTAATGATTTCCCCGATTTGGTGTTCTTTCCACTTATTTTGTTATAAGCGTTTCAAGTAACCAAAAAGGATTTTATCACTTTATATCAATATAATATATATTCTAAACCATTAGAAGAATCCCAAAAATCATATACGGATCCTTTGTTTTAAAAGGCAATGATCCTTTGATCATAACAAAAATTAGATCACAATTCTAAGTCAAGAAAATCAATAGATGTACGATATCTTACAGTTAAATGAGATGCTAGTTCCCGAATTAAAAGAACTGGCCGAAAAACTCGAAATGAAATCCTATAAGAAACTGAGTAAGCAAGACTTAATTTATAAGATCTTGGATGCTCAAGCATTGTCCGCTCCAAAATCTGAACCCAAACCGGAGAGAAGAAGCAATGGTGAAAAAAAATCTCCCTCATCAAGAGAAAAAAGTCAACGGAAGAAAAACCCTGGACACAAGCGTGAGAAAGATACCAAAGAAGAACGGAAACCACAGAGAGAGAAAAGAAGTGGCGATGAGGATGCCAAGAAAGAAAATCGATCCGAGAAGCCAAAATCATCACGAGCCAAAAATGATTCGGACACATCCAAAAAAGACGAGCCCAAAAGAGAAGATCCCCAAAAAGAAGAGTCCAAGAGAGATAGAGACCAAAGCGACTCACCAACTCCGGATCGAAAGGATGGAAAGCGTCAAGGAGAAAAACCAAGAAGACAAGAGCAACGAAACAAGGAAGGTAAACAACCAAAGAAAGAGAAGAAAGAACGCAAGTTTATAGTGGAACTTGAAGGGATGATAGAAGGAGAAGGAGTACTCGAAATGATGTCTGATGGATATGGCTTCTTGAGATCTTCGGATTACAATTATCTCACGTCGCCCGATGATATTTATGTTTCACCCTCACAGGTCAAGTTGTTTGGACTAAAAACGGGAGATACAGTCAAAGGTGCGATCCGACCCCCCAAGGAAGGAGAGAAGTACTTCGCATTGTTAAAAGTATCTTCAGTCAATGGCCTAGATGTAGCCGCAGTCAGAAATCGTGTCCCATTTGATTATTTGACACCATTGTTCCCAACAGAAAAATTTAAGCTTACCAGCGATCCTGCCGGAAGAGATTATGGCAATCGAATGATTGATCTTTTTGCTCCGATAGGCAAAGGGCAACGTGGATTGATCGTCGCTCAACCCAAAACCGGCAAAACCTTTCTCCTTAAAGATATTGCCAACGCCATAGCCAAGAACCATCCTGAAGTATACCTCATAGTCCTGTTGATTGATGAACGACCGGAAGAAGTAACAGATATGAAGCGTAGCGTGAAGGCGGAAGTCATATCTTCAACATTTGATGAACCGGCGGACAATCATGTGCGGGTCGCTAATATTGCGATCGAAAAGGCGAAAAGACTGGTTGAATGTAAGCACGATGTGGTCTTGCTCTTGGATTCGATCACCCGATTAGCTCGTGCATACAACACTGTCGCACCCTCTAGTGGGAAAGTGCTCTCTGGGGGTGTTGAAGCCAATGCCCTACAAAAACCGAAGAAGTTCTTTGGCGCAGCTCGTAAGATTGAAAATGGTGGATCCCTAACCATCCTCGCAACCGCCCTGACGGATACAGGATCGCGAATGGATGAAGTGATATTTGAAGAGTTCAAGGGAACCGGCAATATGGAACTCCAATTGGATCGATCCCTCGCCAATAAGCGGATGTACCCGTCTATAGACCTCACCAAGTCAAGTACTCGGCGCGAAGAGTTGTTAATGGATAGTGCGATTCTGAAGCGGATGTTTATCCTGCGCAAGCATCTCGCAGATATGAAACCGGATGAAGCAATGAATTTTTTGAGGCAACATATGATCGGAACCAAGTCCAATGAGGAGTTTTTGGTTGCAATGAATGGTTAGAAATACTTGTTTACCTGAAAAGAAAAGAATACTTTTGCCCCCTCTTTAAGATTTATGAGTACCGCAGTGTGCCATTTTTAAATAGACATAGACATGAAACGTACATTCCAACCCTCCAATCGCAAGCGAGCTAATAAGCATGGTTATAGAAGCCGTATGAGTACTAAGAGTGGACGTAATGTCCTAGCCAATAGACGTGCCAAGGGACGTCAGAAGCTTACAGTTTCTGACCAACGTCATGTGAAATAAAGACTGATATAATAGGCTTTATTCAACTCGTTTTTTCTCCTTTTATATTATACTGCTTGAAAGACTTATAGAGGTGTGTATAACAAATAGCATAAATAGGATATTGCTCCAGTACGACGCTGTCCTCATATGTTTAAGAACTCCTCATAAAGAGTCTCCCTTGATGAGCGAAACGAATCAACCCCTCCCCACCACGTATTACCAACTAATATAGTGCAATATGTTATACACACTTATAGGATGAATGTCCTAATGGCTTTCCGGGTTTTTGTACCTTGCTAATATTTAGATAGAAGGAATCTAAATGCCACGACAATTTTCATTGAGTGCTAAGGAGCGCATAAAATCTCGAACACTTATGGGCGAGATATTTCGATCCGGATCTTCGGTTTTTGCACATCCCGTCAAATTGATTTACCTCGATCTAGGCTCAAGTACTCCGGATGTGCCCCAACTTCTCTTTGGTGTGTCCGTTCCAAAACGACTCCATCCTAGAGCACACTCAAGAAATCGCATAAAACGTCTCATCCGAGAGTGCTATCGATTGAGTAAGTCAAGTCTCATCCAAGCATCGAAAGAGAAAGACAGACGATATGCCTTGCTATACCTTTATATTGCCAAAGAGGAGGTCAAATACGATAAGTTGTATGCTCAGTTTGATATTTTGCATGACAAATGGTTGTCACAAATTGAAAAGATTGACTACCTTTAAAGAATGCTATTAAAATTGAGGATATTTTATCTATTGTTCATTTTGAGTCTGCCTTGCATAGCCGTCGGGCAAGTATATTTTCAACTCGAAAGAGCCGAAATTACTAAGGTTTGGAGATTCTCCACTGGAGAAGAACTGGAGTTTAGAACGGATGATATTGACGGCTGGCAGCGGGGTATTATAACACAGATCCTCCCCGAAGCCCAAACACTGGTTTTTGATGATGCCATTGTTCCTCTGGACGAAATCTCACATCTCAAGATTAAACAGCCTTGGGCCAAAGCAATGGGTCAAACAGTGATGCTTTTTGGATCGGCATGGTTGGTTATGGGAGGTACCATCGAAGGATTGAGATCTATTGATGTGATTGAGACAGACTATGTTTTTGGATGGGATACCGCGGCAATTGGAGTGACGGCATTTGTCTCAGGGTTCTTGACGCAACATTTCCTCGGCAAGGTGGTCAGAAAGATCAACAAACGCAACCGCGTACGGATCATCGATTTGAGACCCTAAACGATCAATATCACAGGATTAAATCTTCCGGAGCATTTTAATAGCCTGCCGATAACCCTCCAAACCGGCCCCAACAATGCTGTGATAAGCCACATCTGCGATATATGATACCTGTCTAAAAGCTTCCCGTTGGCTGATATCTGATATATGCACTTCAATAACAGGTGCACTAATGGCACTCACCGTATCCCTCAATGCAATCGATGTGTGCGTATATCCCGCCGGATTAAAAACGATGCCATCTATTTCAAATCCAACCTCTTGAAGCTTGTCTATGAGGTCGCCTTCATGATTGGATTGGAAATACGACAATTCATCTTCCGCAAAGTCCTCTTGCAATTCAAGAAAGAATGTTTCAAAAGATCGATGACCATATATCTCCGGCTCTCGTATTCCCAGAAGATTGAGGTTAGGACCATTGAGAATCAAGATCTTCATGATGCACTGTGTTTTTAGTTGGCCACTTCGGACAAAAACTTGATACGCACAAGTTGGATCTCTTGCTCCGTTATGTCATCATCTTGCAATTCAGCACACGCCTCAACTATAGACTCACTATCAGCATCCTCAAAATACTCAAAAATATCGTCGATAATATCTTCATCTATATTTTCTTCGAGATAATAGTTGATGTCCAACTTAGTACCTGCACCAACGATCATTTCCATCTCAACAATCAATTCTTCGAGTGTCATATGATTGTCTCTCGCAAGATCTTCAAGATCCATTTTCCGATCTACTCCTTGAATGATCGCCACTTTACTCTTGGATTTATTGGCGACTTGTTTCATTACAAAATCCGCAGGTCGATCTATCTCGTTTTCCTCAACATATTCTTTTATAGCTTCAATAAATGGGGCACCATATTTTAAGGCCTTTCCTTTGCTCACACCGGAGATGTTGAGCATATCTTCTATGGAGATAGGGTAGTAAGTGGCCATGTCTTGAAGCGATGGATCCATGAATATAATCCATGGCTTCACACCCAGTTTTTTTGCTTCCGACAATCGGATGTCTTTGAGCAATGCAACGAGCTCTTCATCCAGTGCTCCACCCTGAGTCGATATGGATGTTATAGCCACCTCCGCAGAATTGGAAGAGTAATCGTGATTGAGACTAATCTCAAAGGATTTGCCTGACTGTAGGAAAGCTTTTCCGTCTTGTGTCACTTTTATCAACCCGTATTGCTCGATATCTTTCTTTAGGTATTGAGCGAGCATGGCTTGACGCATGAGAGAGTGCCAAAACAAGGGATCTTTATCCTTGCCTGAGCCAAAACTCTCCTTGAGATTGTACTTGAAGTTTTTCATCTCTTGCGTCTGACGACCCGTGATGTACTCTACTAAGAACTTGATGCCATAGTTTTCATTCAACTCTTTGATGATTGAAATAGCTTGTTTTAGTTCCTTTCCTACTTCTTTCTTCTCCTTTGGGTTACGACAGTTGTCACACATATTATTGCAATCTGCTGTCGCAAAATGCTCTCCAAAATAATGTAACAAAAATACTCTCCGACATTCACTTGTCTCAGAATAAGCAATGACCTCCTCCATCAATTGGGCACTCAACTCCCGCTCGGACAAAGGTTTGTCTTTTAAAAATTTCTCAAGTCTCAATATGTCTTTATGTGCATAAAAAGCGATACACCGACCCTCTAGACCGTCTCTTCCTGCTCTCCCGGTTTCCTGATAGTAATTTTCTATACTCTTAGGAATATCATAATGAATGACAAATCGCACATCCGGCTTATCAATACCCATTCCAAATGCTATCGTAGCAACAATCACAGCACATTTTTCCATCAAAAATTCGTCCTGAACCTTGGAACGTGTTTTTGAATCCAATCCTGCATGATATGGCGCGGCGTCAATACCATTTACATTGAGAACTTTGGCTATCTCTTCTGTCGATTTTCGCGATTGTACATAGATGATTCCTGATTCACCATTTAGACTTTTGATGATCTGTACGATCTCCTTGATCGTTTGATCTTTAGTGATCTTTGGTCGCACCTCATAGTAGAGATTGGTTCGGTTAAATGAAGAGACATATTCATGAACTTCATGCATCGATAGGTTCTTAGCTATATCTGATTTAACCTTAGGTGTGGCTGTTGCAGTCAAAGCAATCACGGGAATCTCTGTATTGATGGCTTTGATCATTTCTCTGATCCTCCTATACTCCGGTCTAAAATCGTGTCCCCATTCAGAGATGCAATGTGCTTCATCTACAGCGACAAAAGAAACATTAGCTTCTTTAAAGAACTGGATATTCTCCTCCTTGGTCAACGTCTCTGGTGCCACAAAAAGCATCTTAGTGCCGCCGTTTCGAATATCCTCACGCACTTGTTTGATCTGAGTTTTTGTTAATGAACTATTGAGAAAATGCGCTATTTTGTCATTTTGGCTATATCCCCTGATAGAATCCACTTGATTTTTCATCAAGGCGATCAAAGGCGAAATGATAAGTGCTGTTCCTTCTGAGAGTATTGCCGGAAGTTGATAACAGAGGGACTTGCCACCACCTGTAGGCATAATAACAAGTGTATCATTTTTGTCTAACAGACTTTGGATGATTTCTTCTTGGCGGTCTTTAAAGTTGTCAAAACCAAAATATTCTTGGAGAGCGTCCTTAAGTACCATTGTATCAGTGCTCATGTATTTTCATTAGTAAAGTTCTTTAGAGGGGTATCGTCATTCTAACAACATCGTCAAAGTGCGTATCGCGTCTGTGTGTAGAACTTGTTATTACCACATTCTCTATTGATTCTAAATATACTATTTCTTCTTGATATAATTCACTAAAACACTTGTGTAGATTATTACCTACTGTCTTTAGTCTCAAGATATGAATAGAGACGAAAATTAGGCCAACGAAAATACGCATTGCGTTCAATTCGACCAAATTATGTTGCCTAGGATAAGGCTGGTTGACTATCTCAAGCCATATCAAAGGGGGATTTAATGTCAAAATTGAGTCATAATGCCTGATTTTAGAGGCTCTATGTTACTTTGGTTACACTAGAAGTACTTGCAGACACCTTGGTTCAAACTAGTAGTGATACTTATTAAAGTATTCTTTTGAGATCTATTCAATCTTCCAACGCCTCTTCAAACAGAGGCTTAAAACTCTTTTCGGATGCGATTGCCAAATATCGTTTCCAATGGGTCGGACAATCTCTCATATTGAGCAGACTACCCTTGGTGATATATGGATATATCTCATCATACCGTTGAGTAATATTCATTTCTACTCGCCGGCTCACATCTGCTCTGTTGATTTCATGTGGCTCTCGAAGACCTGAAGCACTGAGCAACTCTACAAAGCTCTTAACAGTCTCATGATGATAGGCAGCAACTCGTATTTTCTTATCATCAACTACTAAACCGCGCATAAATCTTGGATCATTGGTCGTCACTCCTACAGGACAAGTGTTCTTATTACATTCGAGTGCCTGAATACAGCCGAGTGCCATCATCATAGCACGTGCACTATAACACAGATCTGCTCCTAATGCAAGGGCTCTATAAATGTGAAAGCCCGTGACGATTTTGCCGGATGCAATAAGCGTGATTTCATCCTTTAGATCAAAACCCACCAAGGCATTATAGGCAAATGCCAAACCCTCTCGCATAGGCATCCCAACGCTATTGCTAAATTCCAATGGAGCGGCTCCTGTACCACCCTCTCCACCATCGACTGTGATAAAATCCGGCTGAATGCCCGTACTTATCATGGCTTTACAAATGGCTAAAAATTCGGATCGATTGCCGATGCATAGCTTGAATCCAATAGGCTTGCCACCGGACAACTCTCTAAGCTTTTTTATAAAATGCATCATTTCTTCCGGCGTGTCAAATGCTGAATGCTTAGGTGGAGACAGCACATCTTTGCCCATAGGTACGCCTCTTATTTCTGAGATCTCCGCTGTCACTTTTCGACCGGGTAGAATGCCGCCATGACCGGGTTTAGCTCCTTGTGATAGCTTGAGCTCTATCATCTTTACATTGGATGCGGTAGATTTTTTTTGAAACTCTGACGGGGAGAACCCCCCATCCTTACTTCTTGAACCAAAGTAACCCGTCCCCAATTGATAGATCAAATCTCCGCCGTATCGGTTGTGATACTCCGAGATACCCCCTTCGCCTGTGTTATGAGCAAACCCGCCGATGGCCGCACCACCATTCAATGCCATGATGGCATTCTTGCTCAATGAACCATAACTCATCGCAGATATATTGAGGATACAGGCAAGGTATGGTTGGCTACAATCCTTCCCGCCTATAAGTACGCGTGGATCCTTATCCATTGTTTCGATATCTGTAGCCGCGATGCTATGATTCATCCATTCATATCCGGCTTTATACACATCCAGTTGAGTACCAAAGGGCGCAGTGTCTAAATCAGTTTTGGCTCGTTGGTATATGATAGATCGATAGATCCTAGAAAATGGGCGACCATCCGTCTCCGGCTCAACAAAGTATTGGTAAATCTTAGGCCGCATCCAGTCCGCCAAGTATCTGCCATGACCGACCAACGGAAAATTGCGTAGAATACTGTGTTTGACTTGAAAGTAGTCAAATAGCGCCACCAATAATAGAATGCCGATGATACACGTAACTATCCAAAACCCCGATGCCGTATAAAAAGCTATAAGGCCACATCCTAACAAGAGCAAAATCAAAAATACAAAAGTCATAGGCAGATGATAATATGCGTCTGTGACGTAAGATATGATTTTAACTCAAAATTATTGCTATATCCGGGATCCTGTAGTCGTTCACATATCACATACTACGCTCTATATCGTTTCTTCTGACAGTTTTTGAAGCCCCTCTTCGGTCATCGTCCAGATTTGATGATTGTCGGTTTCTGATATATTGTACCTGCGACTAGTATGAGTTCGACCATTGTAGTAACTGATATGACCCTCAAATCTTATACGTGTACCAATGGGGAGATCTATGTCTATTTTTTGTGTTTGACCTCTATACTTTCCTTTCTCAGGAATGGTAAAGTAATTGTCAAGCTCGAGTGTGCGTCCCACATAAGTGATCGGACTTACTATGTGGTTGGCATTTTTCTTTGCATTATATCGGCTATTACCTTGACTATAAACCTCTCTGGACACCTTGATGCTATCTGTATGCCCTTTGTTTATATTTATTTTAGTGTGCCGAAGCCTTATTAGTTGACCTTCTGTAAGTATCAAATTGCCAAAAACTGTTTTCATAAAGGGCTCATCATGCGAAAATTCATTGACTTTTATAGTTATGGGCTCATCGCCAAGTTCAGCCTCAATGGCATCTTGTACAATTACTTCTTTGAAATTGCCGGATGAACTAAAATTACGGGCAGTAAATGCCAACGTTGACACAAACAGCATGAGACATACAATCCATAACCCCAAGAGTGTTCGGTGAAGTTTGATGTCTCTTCCATGACCCCAAACCCAACTAAAGGTGCTCTTTGTGATCAATGTAAGAGGAATGAGTAGAAAACACATCAACCCCGCAAATAATCCAATGTATCCTGTTACGACGGGATCAGGTCCTACAAATGGGATATAAGGTACGGTGATGAGTGTTGCAACAATGAGCACCACAATACCAATGACAATAGCCCCGATGACAATCAGGGCTATTATCTTAAAAAACCTCTTTAGAATGAAAAGAATAAATGATATGGCTGATGCAATAACTTTTACGACCCTTCCAAGAAGGGTCGTAAAGATGCCTTTTTGGTAATGCAAACTTTGGGGTGTGGCTTTATATAACTTTTTACTTACGCTTTTTTTTTGGAACCAAATTCTTTTGTTATTTCTACAATGGTGTCTCCAAGATTGTTCATCTCTTCTTCAATTATTTTTGCGATGTTCGATACGTTGATACGCTCTCCTTGCATCGCCAATCGGTCACCGGAAGTTTTAGCTTTTGGGAGGACAATCCAGAGAATAACATACAAAAATGCTCCGATCCCGGAAAATAATGAGATGGCAAATACGATTCTGACCCACACCGGATCTTCGATGCCAAGGTATGCAGAAATACCCGAGCACACACCTCCGATCATGGCCTCATCAGGATCTCTAAATAAACGGCGACCAGGATTGTAGTCCGTTTCTGAACCAAATGTCTTTCTCGATTTGGTATCCTCGATATGATCGTCTTCTGTGCTAGCTCCAAACTCTTCCGGAGTCCCCATGATTGAGATCATTTTACGTACCTCTCTGATACCTACGATCGGTTGACCTTTGAGATGTTCGTTAAAGAGCTCCGCTATACGGATTTCAATATCAGAGATGATGTCTTCACATCCTTCTGATCTTGAAAAGTGCCTCGATATTGTCTTGAGGTATCGGCTCAATTCTGTATATGCGTCATCATCTATGGTGAATGGATACCCGCCTAAATTGATATTATATATTTTGTTCATGACCGAAAGATTTAATTTTTTGAATCCAAATAGGATTATATTAAGTAGTTGATTTTGTTCCTTTTCGTGACTGTGTTTTAGGTTTAGTTGTTCTCTTTCTTGATTCAGGTGTAACACTCCCTGCTGTAGCCTGAACGACCGCGCTCTGTAGTTCTTTCCAAGTGTTCCACAACCCAAGCAAAAAAGTGTCGCCTTCTTCTGTCAGACTATAATATTTGCGCGGAGGACCGGCATTCGACTCTTTCCACTCATAATTGAGCAAGTCTGCATTTTTTAATCTTGATAGCAATGGATATAAGGTACCCTCTACTACGATGAGTCTTGCTTCTTTGAGCTTGTTTATTATATCAGATGGATATGCCTCCTTTTGTGATATAATAGAGAGTACGCACATTTCCAGTATTCCTTTTCTCATCTGTGCCTTGGTATTTTCAATCTTCATAATCTGTAAGTATTAGCCGATCCTTGGTTCCATTGACTTTATGGTATGACAACTACCGGATTCAATTTTCTATCCTTTCCATTATTAAGAAAAATGGTGATGATTACAATACAAAGATAAACAAGTTTAAAGTACCTTGCAATACAAAGTACCCTATTATTACATAGTACTATATGAATTGGTTGACTTCTTCGATAAATGCTTGGGATTATCCGACGACTTGTATATTGTCACAAAGTCATATCCCAGACTCTTCATATGTTGGATGTAGGAGGGAAGTGTTGCAGAGAGTCGCTCTATAGTCTTAGGTAGATCGTGAAGTACAATGATATCACGTGGTTTTGTGTGATGCTTAAGTCGATGTGTCAGTTGATCTCCATTGACGCGTCGATCAAAGTCACCGGGCATCAGACTCCACATATAGATGTGATGTATCTGATGGAGATGTCGGTACTGTGACGGTGTCAACCGGCCATAAGGAGGGCGAAAATCCGTGGTCTGAAGCAGATCACTGGCGCGAGCAACATTGTCTATATAGCTCTGATGAGGTGTACGCCAACCATCGTAGTGATGATATCCGTGATGCGCGATCCGATGTCCTGCATGACGGATCGCTCCGACGAGTTGAGGATAAAGCCGGGCTTTATGACCTTGTAGAAAGAAAGTAGCCTCAACATGCTGAGCCTCTAGGAGGGAGAGTAACTGTGGTGTGCTCTCGGGATCCGGTCCATCATCAAATGTTAAAGCGACCTGTTGTACATTGGATCGCATAGGCAATCTATACACGGGATGGCTCCATAAGGTCTGTACAATAGTCGGTATCCTGAGGAGATATGTGCGCATGATGACGAATATATATCCTTCTTTAGTATTTTTCTCGGATCAGAGCTGTGTAGATGCACTTTAGACCTACCTTTGCCATTCAACCGGCAAGCTATAATAATTATGAGTATAGAAGATAAGCGCCCGGTACGGGTTAGGTTTGCACCTTCTCCTACTGGGCCATTGCATATAGGTGGGGTAAGAACGGCCTTGTACAACTATCTTTATGCAAGGCAAAAAGACGGTATTTTTATCTTGCGCATAGAAGATACAGATCAGACAAGATATGTAAACGGTGCAGAAGATTATATCCTCCAATCCTTAGAATGGTTGGGTCTCCAACCTGACGAAAGCGTCTCGACTCCGGGTGACTTTGGCCCGTATCGACAGTCCGAGCGCAAAGATCTGTATAGGGCTTATGTCCAAAAATTGATAGCTTCCGGTCATGCATATTATGCATTTGATTCGACTCAGGATCTGGAAGCCATGCGTGCACGTGAGATGGCCAAAGGACAACATAGTCCTAAGTATGATGCATCTGTAAGGATGACTATGAAGAATAGTTTGACCTTGTCACAAGCGGAGACAAAAGCATTGATCGCTGCGGGAAACAATGTGACTGTCAGGATGAAGATCCCTAGGGATGTACAGATCTCCTTTACTGATGAGATTCGAGGACGCGTGACCTTTGATAGTAACGAGCTCGATGACAAGGTCATCCTCAAGGCTGATGGTCTTCCGACTTATCACCTTGCCAATATTGTTGATGATTACCATATGCAGATTACTCATGTAATCAGAGGGGAGGAGTGGTTGTCCAGCACTGGACATCATGTACTGCTATATCGAGCCTTTGGCT
Source organism: Bacteroidota bacterium (assembly GCA_024276375.1). Taxonomy (GTDB): domain Bacteria; phylum Bacteroidota; class Bacteroidia; order Chitinophagales; family Saprospiraceae; genus JAJRXG01. Next base: position 18,779 of record JAJRXG010000372.1, read on the forward strand.
GGGAGAAAGTCATGCCTGTATTTGCACATTTGCCATTGATTCTTAAGCCTTCCGGCAAAGGGAAGCTGAGCAAGCGAGATGGTGCCAAATTTGGCTTTCCTGTCTTTCCTTTAAATTGGATGGATGAGAAAGAAGGTCAGCTCTATACCGGATTCAGAGAGCAGGGGTTTCTCCCACAGGCAGTACTCAATTTTCTAGCTTTTCTTGGGTGGAACCCGGGGACAGAGCAGGAGATATTTTCGATGGATGAGTTGATTGAAGCCTTTTCGATTAGTCAAATCAATAAATCAGGCGCCCAATTCAATATCGATAAAGCCAGATGGTATAATCAGCAGTATATCATAGCTTCAAGCCCGGATGATCTATACGAGATGCTCAAAGAGGATCTTGGTCAAGGATATGAGCCGGACTACGTCAAGCGTGTCATCCATATGTTGCAACCCAGAGTGGAGACTATGATGGATTTTAAGGAGCAGAGTATGTTCTTCTTTCAAGCACCAGCAAAATATGATGATAAGACCCTTAAAAAGAAGTATAAGGTCGCCAATGCGGATCACATCCGCCAGATTGCAACCAATCTATTGGATGTAGATACTCAGGATATTGAGGCCATTGATACTTGTATCAAAGGGTATATGGCAACACATGAACTGGGATTTGGCGCAATATTTCCATTGTTGCGGATTTTTATTACGGGTTCTACTCGAGGACCGGATCTCATGGAGACAATACAACTTCTGGGGGTACAAGAAGTTTATGATAGACTCAACACGGGACTATCTTATGTCCAAAATCTAAATGAGAATGCTTAAAAAATCTGAGCATTATAAGAAGCAGGCAGAAGTCCATGATGAGTTGTCGGGCTTCGATATCAAGATAGACACCTTCGGACAGATGAAGCGCAATACCTCTGATGAAAAGTTAAAGGCATTTCTCGATGAAAGAGTTGAACCTAAGGGCAAATCAAGCGAAGAAGAATAAGTGTAACTACTCACTAGGGCGGTTACTATTCAGGAGGGGTGCTTTTGAGATAAAATGAGGCAATTTTTTCGTCAGATGACGCTTTTTTTTGAGGCATTACAGCGCTAGGCAAAAACAACAGCAAAATTATGACGAGAAAAGTATTTTCTAGCCAAAATGACGCCTACCTGAGTAGTAATAAGTAAGTATGCTACTCAATGTGGTCGGCCATAATGGATCCTCCTACAATACCTCCTGTTTCGTCTTCTATTCCTCCATAATCTGAGGTGCCGGAGATTATCAATGCGCCGAGAACGCCCGGTATCCATCCGGCAATCGTAAGCATTGTGATGACTAGAACAGATCCACATCCTTTGTCAACAACGGCGAGTGGAGGAAAAAAGATACATAGAAGAGCGCGAAAAAAACTCATGGATGTATGTTTTACATGATTCAACCACAGTGGACGCTGAGTAGTTCAATGATTGGGATATAGCGCTTTGATAAATCGACCAATGGTCTATAAATATGTATAGAGATGCTCCCTACGTGAGATCTTCATTGCAAAGAAGGTAACATTGTTGATATATTTCAGTGAGGCACATAAATATTGTATGGCCTTTGCACAACATTCAATCCAAAATCTTGTTGTTCTTAATTACGAATCGTCGATTGTTGGACGTGCTTATTTTGTCACAGCTCTCGGAGATAATAAATAATGTCATTTACTAAATCAAATAAACATATGAAACATCTAATTATTATCATTTTTTCTCTGAGTGTTTTAAGTCTCATGTCATGCAAACAAGCGACAGGAGAAAAGGCTTCAATCCAGGAGGCTTCAACAGTTGCTGCAAATCAAGGAATTGAAATCCCGGTTGATGTAAGCAAAAGCATTGTTCGCTGGGAAGGAGCCAAACCTACCAAGACGCACAATGGAACGATATCACTCCAAGATGGAAAGATTATCGTCAAGGATGGTCAGGTGACCGGTGGTTCTTTCGTTTTGGACATGACGACGATAACCAACCTAGACCAAGAAGGTAAAATGAAAGCAAATCTTGAAGCCCATCTCAAGGGTATTGTTGAA
>JAJRXG010000373.1 GCA_024276375.1 Bacteroidota bacterium
AGGCCTGTGTCATCCGGTGTGATTCCCATAATCAAGGTGGCATTTCTTCCTACAGACTTATAGTAAATATTCATCAACTCTGACAATGGAAATATTGCATCTTCATCTCCCGGCTCCCAAAACCATTCGTGCCGACCATTATACCCTCTCAGCGGAGCATCTGCCATGGCCGGCATCCAATATGCTCCATCCGGGTCTCCTTGTTTCAATAGTGCAAAATCATTTTCATAAATATCTTTTTGAGCCGTCTCCCCGGCTCCAGTTGAAGGGTAAAGAAAAGTAGCCCAACATGGATCGCTAACAGTTCCTGTCTCCGATCCTCCCCAACGAGCCTCTGCCAATTGTAAGTTATGAAAAAACAAGCTATTGGGTTGATACTGTCGCACGATCGGCAACACATCAGGAGCCCCATTGTCGGGATGATCTGCCCCTCCATCAAACCAAATCTCAAACCACTCTCCATATTGAGTGCACAACTCTGTCAACATACCTTCTACCATCTTATTGTACCACTCTTGCCGGGATTGACGCATCGCTCCATCTTCACCATCAACTCTAAAATCAAAAACGCCAAGCATTGAGTTCCATCTGATGCCTAAGTACATCCCTGGTTTGATACCATACTTCTCGCATGATGCAACAAAATCTCTAACGATATCTCCCCGACCATTCTTCCATTGAAGCGCCTTCATACAATAGGGATTCACATTCGATTGATAGAGTGCAAATCCCGTCTCATGTGTCACCGTAAGTATGGCAAAGGTGCCTCCTGCATCCTTGATGGATTTGATCCATTGATCTGTGTCCAGATACTCCGGATTGAATATCTGATAATCTGCGATCGGAAGGACTCGGTTTTCTTTCTGGAGATACTTCTTCTTATCAAATACATGCAAATCATAACTCACCAACATACCCATCTCCGCTTCTTGCCAAGCTAACTGACGTTTATTAGGTAGTGGCGGATACTGTTCTTTTTTTATAGGTAAAAACACGCAATAAGCATCATCTCCATTTTTGATTGCCAGACTCAATACTCGTGGTTCACCGTTCTCTAAATATACAAACGGTCGCTCCATTCTATCAGGGACATATGAAGTACCGTCCTTCAATTGTAGCCGTTTGGGCATCAATACATATTCATTGGACTTACGCCAAGAGATTCCATCTTCAGAGGTGACCATCCCGATAAATCCCTTAGTATGAAACACTCCGTAAAACCTACTGCGATGAGCATCGTACCAGATGGACATATCCTCCGTGTCAAGATAGTCGATCACAGCTGTGTCTTCAAGAGTAAATGGCCCGATAGGATAATCAGATACCGCGATAGCTTGATTGCGTATAAATCGCTCCTCATTAGGCTTATCCCCTTTTACAATTAGATAATACCTTCCATCAACTCCGACTTCAATAGCCGGATTAACGGTCAGCGTAACGATCGATCCGGAAGGCTCTACTATAGGTTTGTCCAACCTTTTCCACGGCCCCTCAAGTGAATTGGATATGACTACACCGGTTCGCTGATTGGGTCTCAATACCTTCCAATGGGGATGACTATATCCTAGGGCAGCAGTTGCAATCAACTCCTCTTCCGTGTAAGCGACATCACCCATATTGGTAGAGATATAATACAGATAATACTTTCCATCAAAGTATTTAATCTTGGGATTGTGAGCCGTTATGGCATCCCAATGACCTCCTCGCCTACCACGCAATACTGTTTCTTTATAAGTCCATGGACCCCATGGTTGATCTGCCACTGCGTGAGCAATCTCAGAGTGCGTTAGCCAGCCCGTAAATTTGTATTTTTTCTTCCATCTGGAATAAAATAAATGGTATAACCCATCAGCATCTTTTATAATCGAACCACCCCAATTATAATAACCTTCCGTTCTGAAAACATTGCTGTCATTTATCGGTGATATACGATCGAACAATCTAAGGTCGTCTTGCTTCGATTGCCCAATTGCAACTATCGCCATCATATACAATGCATATACTATAAAATACTTGGCACCAACTACTCGCATCATATCGGTTATTATTTAATTCACTAACACTTCATCTACAAATACCCACGACTTCTCACCTTTATTAGGATGCCAAGATGGGTTCTTAAGTATGCTCTTGGCTTTTATTCTTAGAAACCTTGTCTCTAGTGGACTAAAATCTATGGATACAAACCTTTGTTCTGTTCCATTCCTTCTTTCCCAATCAACCCTTCGCTGAAGGGGTGAATGATACTGCAATCCATCATTAGAAAACAAGACCTCTATTTTCTTAGGAAAGAAGATCCATGAATTCGGCTTGGACAACACACCTATCATTAGTTCCTGTACAGAAACTCTTTTGCCCAAGTCCACAACAAATTCTATGTCTTCCCCTTCATACCCGAGCCAGTTGCCATCTTGAAAGTCGGAAGAACCCCGCTTAGAATCATATAGCGTTAAGTCCCTCTTGGCCTCATACTTAGGGCTTGGTTGATTGACTAGGGATATATTATCTATTGCCAAATTGGACTTTATGAACTCCTTGCTACTGATAGGACTATCCTTCCACCCCTCCTTGCGGGCAAATGCTTTGACCACAGTACTTTCCTCAAGCACAAAAGGATGTACAAACTCTGTGGAACTAGAATCCGGATCTGAACTATCAACGGTATAGTAAATAGCAGAACCCTTAAATCCTGGAAGGATATCAACCAAAATAGAATCAACAAATATTTCCTTTTGGACGGCAATCTCTGGAGGTGACAACACGGCATATCCAAACATATCCCCTATAAGGTCAAAGACCACTTCCATGTCAGGTCTATCGTTTATAAGTGCTTCGATACCATCCTTAGTAACCAATGAATTCCATAAGTATAAGTGCTTGAGAGAAGAGATCTCTTTCAACTTCTCTATTGAGCTATTGGTAACCTTTGTCCCAAAGAGGTTCAGGGATTCCAAATATTCCAAACTACTTAAGTAAGTAACTGTCCTATCACTTATCAACGTTTTCTGTAAGGAGACCTTGGCCACATCTTGCATTTTTGCAATCCCTTGCAACATAGCATCATCAAATGATGATCCATTCAGATTGAGTTCTACTATATTCGTTGCAATACCATCAAGATTGTCCAACGTTCTATCATTTACATCTTTTTTATTGGCAATACGCACAACGACTTCAGAACTTGATTGCGACTGAGGTACAACCAAGATACCTTTCTTACGCAAGTCTTGAATCGTGCGAGGGGCAACAGGATCCAATTTTGCAAATCGGTTAATGGATGGTGCTTGATACATCTGTTTTAATATCGTCTTGATATGATCATCACTTGGCAAATCCGCTGCTTTACAATCACAACAAGCTCTGTTCATTACCCACCACTTCAGTAGATCCACTTCCATGATTGACAATTGACGCTTGCCTTCAGGAGGCATATGATCTTCTTCCTCTATGGGTAGTGCTAACCTTCTTAATATCTCACTGTCGATAGGACGCGTCAAATCAAATATCTGTCCATTCTCTCCTCCCTTACTCAACCCCTCAGGACTAGTCATTATCAATTCTCCTTTCTTCTTTGAGGGATTATGGCATCCATTACACTTAGATTTGAATATAGGTGCTATGATATCTTGATAGACCATAGCACTATCAATATTGTTAACAATAGTATGCTTTGCCTCAGCCGATTGAAACAAATACTCTGATCCATGCGTGAGATTCCCTCCAAAATGACCGGTCGCAATAAGCAGTATTATATTGATAAAAAACAGCGGAGCTAAATATCGTGAGCGCCATCTCCACTGATTGATATGCACAAAATACAACAGGACTGTGAATATCGTAAATGCAATACCCAAATATTTATGCCAATCAATAGCTCCACCTTCATAACCCCCTTCTTGTGATAGAAACCAACCGGTACCAATCGACGCTATTGACGACAAGGCTGCCAACCCAATGGCAATCGTCAGGGCAGATTGGTATTGATCTGTTTTCTCTCTTCGTCCCAACACAAATAGCGTAAAGGCAAATAGCATTATACCAATAGGCAAATGCACGATGAGCGGATGGAATCTGGCGATATTTATTGCAGCAATCAAATCAATTAACATCCAGTAATTAAAAAATCAGTTCATCAATAAATAACCATGGTTGACCACCTGCTCCAACATGCCAATCAGGAATGTGAGATGTCGTCCTCATTGAATAGCGGATATACCTTATCCCTTCTGATACCGTAGTTACAGAACAGTCAACGGCTGTATGTTCTAGAGAAGGATTCATCTCATATTCTTTTTTTAGAATAGTCTCATACTCTAACCCATCTCTACTCACGGCCACTTCAACATATGCTGGAGGAAAAATCCATTGCCCTAGGCTTTGCATAAAACTGACTCCCACTGTCTTTAGATTCTTAGCCTCATGCAACTCAACAGTGAAGGAAACCTCCCCACCCAAAAACCCCAACCAGTTAGAACGGTTTTTATTAATATCTCCACGCAATCCATCCACCAATGAATACTTCCCATATGCCATATACTTGTCTACAGGCGCTCGAGACCAATCAATATCCTTTATTGTGGTAACATCCTTCAATGTGGATGTGTGTATCGCACTTGCCGGTTCTCCTTGATAATAACTCTGATAAGCTATATTCAAACCCTTATTGACAACTATAGGCTCTGTATAAACTGTTTGAGTTGATGCAAGGCCCTCAGCGGTGTCATCGAATCTGACCTCCAACTCCGGCACTATACTGCCTAACTCTAATCTAACAGGGTGCTTCCAATCTACAAAATGAATACGCAACTCTGGTTCAAAAAATCCATCTCGATATTGCATTACCTTATCACCCAAGATAGATAGCAATTTGTCCTTTTTAGATTGCCATGAGGATTTAACTGATAGATTGTTCAGTTCATCTGGATCTGATGCCAAATCAAACAATTGTATATTTCTGACCCCTTTAAAATAAGTAAGAATCAACTTCACATCGTCCTTAGTTCTTATCGCCCTCATCTGTTGCGCATGGGCTAAATAAACATACTCCCTCAAATCTATATCAGGATCTTGCATTGCAGGAACAAGACTCAATCCTTCTACTGAAGGTGCGGCTGTATATCCTAGCAAATCTACTATGGTGGGATATATATCATGAATATAGCACAATGTCGAGGCACGTACTCCTTGGGGTACATTAGGGCCTACAAATACCAAGGGGATCCTAGCACTATGATCATATAAATTTTGCTTGCCTAAGAGGCCATGTTTTCCCACTGCCAATCCATTGTCTCCGGCAAAAACTATAATCGTTTCATCCAGCAAATCTTCCTCCTCCAAGTAATTTAGAATTCTCCCTATCTGATGATCTACTTCCGAAATCATGGCATAATAACCTTTGATCTCTTGTTTTATACGTTCTGGAGTTCTCGGAAAGGGTGCCAATAATTCGTCACGAATCCCCAAATGTCCATTGTCAAAAGGATGAATAGGCATAAAACTCGCAGGGAGTTGGATCATCGCCGTGTCATACATATTGACAAACTCCTCTGGAGCTTCTCGAGGATCATGTGGCGCAGAATATGCCAAATACAAACAGAAGGGTTTATTATGATCCTTCTTCAAAAAAGTAAGTGCTGCATCTGTATATAATTGACTCGAAAAGCGTTGCCCTTTAAACAAATCTGATATCTTATACTGCCCCGAAGGATCATAATGCCATAGATCAGGGTTATGGTGACCTCCCTTCTTTAATTGGTGCATTCCTCCGATAAATATGTTCTCACCATCCTCAAATCCGCTTGTCAATTTGCCTGTATTATTATGCCATTTGCCTGTGAAGAAAGTCTCATATCCTTCTTTGCGTAACTGCTCTGGAAATGTCTCAAAATCAAACGACAGCGGAGGCTCTCCCAAATCTATATACTTTCTCGGAATGTGATGATACGGACGCCCAGACAACAGCATCGCTCTACTCGGAGCACAAACCGCCCCGTGCATAGATCCCATCACATGCGCATGAGTGAATGCCGTACCCATACGCACTAAACGATCCAGATTGGGAGTGATGACCTCATCATATCCTAGCTCATGAACTGTGTCGTAGCGTTGATCATCAGTATAGATAACTACCAGATTATACCGTTTTATACCACGCCCACACGATACCAATAGTAGAGTCATCAAGAAGCCCACCAACAAGTATCTCATATTATTCTATTATAATCTCATCAATAAATATCCACGGAACACTGCCCGCCCCTTGATGCCATTGTGGTATCCTGTCTATCCCAATCAATCTGACACTTAGTTCTCTAAAAACCCTTGGCTCAAAACTGACTTCCATAAAAGCTGCGTTGATCTCCTTCTCCTTACTTGGCACCTCTTCTTGATAACTATATACCAACTGTCCCCCATCATAAATCTCACAAGCAACAGGTCTGAAAATCCACGATCCATGATCCTCCAAGCAATCGATCCTCACGCTGTGAATCTCTTCAAGATCCATCCCTATATCTAGGACTACAATATGAGATTGAAAACCCATCCATTGTTTGTCAGCCCTGTAATTAAGTCCACCTCTTTTTAAGTCAATAAGAGAAGTACCACTACCAGCATACTTCGCATCTGGAGCTGGTACTACATTTACAGAAGTAATAGATACACGATCTTGCACCTTCGTAAGTTGAATTTCAACGATATCACTTGGCATATAATCAGGAT
>JAJRXG010000374.1 GCA_024276375.1 Bacteroidota bacterium
GATGCCGGTGGAGCTGATCAATTGATCGGAAGGGGAGATATGTTGCTCTCTGTAGGTGGCAATGTTATACGTCTCCAATGTGCATTTGTTGATACACCCGAGGTCGAACGAATCGTTGACCATATCGGGGATCAGCAGGGATTTGGCGAACCATTCTACTTGCCAGAATATACCGGAGAATCCGATGGAGGTAGTAAGAAGAGTATCGGACTATCTGATCTCGATGATAACTTCTGGGATGCTGCTGCACTCATCGTTGCTAATCAGCATGGTTCTACCTCTATGTTGCAACGTAAACTTCAACTTGGATACAATCGTGCCGGGCGAATCATGGATCAACTCGAAGCACTCGGTATCGTCGGAGAAGGTCAAGGTAGTAAGCCTCGTGAAGTGTATTACTTCAATGAGATGGAACTCATCCAACTTAAAGAGAAGCTCATGAATGGCGCTATCTAATGAGTGCCTCAACCCAACAATAGAGCGTCTTTCATATTTGAAGTATAAAGGCCTTTTTTCTGAAGCGTCTAGCAATAAGGTGGCTGTTTGGGTATATAGTTCTATCCTTGACTTGATGGTTTTTGTCTGCCATATTCAATTTTGTCAATCAGCCCTTTTTAAGTAGCGTCAAGCAATGAGGTCTTGTCATATTGTGTAATATCCAAATAATCGTCATATTATGCATGGGATTCACTATTCATATCAAGTACTTTAGATTTACGATGATCGGCAATTCACCTTGGGCTATGTTTTCAACGGGGATTTTATGCGCTGCGGTCTTTACATCCTCATTCGGTCAAGGGTACAATGTGACCTTCGCATCTCAATGGCATGACTCTACGCTAGTGACTTACGACGGTTTGAAATACAATGACCTCTGGGGTTATACCGCACCCGATGGTCGTGAATATGCGATTCTTGGTTCTGTTCAATATACACACTTTGTAGATATCAGTGATCCGGAGCAGCCTGTTGAGATCGCACGTCATGCAGGAGGGAGCAATTGTATATGGAGAGATTTCAAGACTTATAGAAATTATGCGTATGGCGTATCTGATGATTGTGGAGGAGGACTTGAAATCTTTGACTTGAGCTTTCTGCCCGACAGTATTGTTCTTGTATATGATGACGCCACCATATTTAGCGATGTCCATAGTGTATTTATTGATTCTATAGCAGGTAAGATGTATGTAAGTCAAGGAGACCCAGACCTTAGGGTGTTTGATTTGAGTTTAACGCCTGCTGATCCGGTGCTTTTAAATAGTATTGAGTTGGGCGGTGGATACGTTCACGATCTCCATGTACGCAATGATACAGCTTACTGTTCGCACGGATCCAATGGACTGTGGGTGTACGATCTGTCTGACCTGAACAATATCAAGGTATTGGGAGCTTTGACATCTTATACAGGACGAGGTTTTAATCATAGTAGCTGGATATCTCAAAAGGGTGACATCATGGTGATGGCGGATGAAACCCATGGGAGTCCATTGAAAATTGTAGATATTGATACTTTAGACACTATGAAGGAGTTGTCCACATTTCAATCTGCACTTCTCGCTCCCACTTATAACAATAGTATTCCTCACAATCCATTTATCATCGAGGATGATTTTGTGGTGATCTCTTATTATCATGATGGCATACAGATTTATAATATATCCGATCCAGAACGTCCCTTTCTGGCGGGCTATTATGACACTGATACTATACATACATCTTATGCCGGTTATGAAGGATGTTGGGGCGTATATCCTTTTTATCCATCGGGTATCATTGCCGGAATAGACATAAACAATGGTTTGTTTGTTATTGCACCCCAATTTCCATTGCGAGCGTGCCAGAAAGATGTCTTATTCTCTGGGATTTACAACAATATTTGGGATGTAGCATCAGGAGATTCGATCCGTATCGATGCTCAGTTTGAGGCGGGTTCTTCCATCTTTATACAAGCCATTGATGGGGTAGAACTGCTTCCGGATTTTCGTATTGATCGTTCGGGAGTATTGTCGTTGAGATTCTCTGAGCAATGTCCGGATTAAGTAGGTGGATGCTTTCAGCATCAATTATGATGATATGAACGCGTAAGCTATAATACCAACATAAGCAGAGCATGTTGTTACTAAGAATGCGAGACGTGCGTAGTGATCCAAGGGCTTTGAAGTGTTTTTCATGAACGAAGTTTTTAAGTTGAATAATAAGGTTAATGTTGGTTGATGCAGTGATTGACTATGATATGAGTGCGTATGCTATAATGGCAACATATGCAGAACATGCAGTTATTAAAAATGTAAGGCGAGCATAGTGGTCTAAAGACTTGGTTGAGTTGTTCATAAGTGTTTGATTTATAAGTTATTAAGTTGGTTGTAATCCGTTGACAATACAAATATCGGTTGAAGTCACGCTTCCTGCAACTAAGTCATACGAGTGCTTGGGATAACTCGATAATTCAAGCAGATTGTCGACGAAAGTGATCTTGAGGAGGGATGAAATCATGGTATATTCGAGTTTGCTTTAAGTGTTTTTGCCTTATTCAATATCAGTTTCTTGTGTGTGTTAATCCCCAGATTTCGTTTAGCGGTATATATCGATAATTTATATATGTTAAAGTTGTCCCCCC
>JAJRXG010000375.1 GCA_024276375.1 Bacteroidota bacterium
ACAGAGTGATATTTTTGATAAGAACTGTGTGTCTTGTCATCAATCGGGAACTACCTTTGCGCTACAATCAGATCTCATATTGACATCAGGAATATCCTACGACCAATTGGTCGATAGAGTTCCGAAAAATGGAGCTGCAAAGGCGGATGGATTTCTCTTAGTGGGCACATCCGGTCTTCCTAGTCTGGCAACAAGTTTTTTGTGGGAGAAAATAAATACCTCCGATTTTGAGCATTTTTATAATGATCATCCCCTATATGGAGATTTTATGCCACTCGGCGGACGGTCATTGACCAATGGTCAATTGAGGTTTATACGCGAATGGATAGAACAAGGAGCACCACGAGAAGGCAGTGTATCTGACATTGCCTTGTTGGAAGATACTACGAGATTTGTTATTCCTTTATCTGCATTTATTCCTTTAGAAGCTCCTCAACAAGGTATGCAACTTACACTTGGGCCCTTTGATATTCCCGCGATGCGAGAGCGCGAGTTTCATTACTATCAACCTCTGAACAATTCTGAGGAGATCTACATCAATCGAGTCCAGATCAATATGCGTGAAGGGAGTCATCATTTTATCTTATACGATCATCCCAATGGGTTGAAACCTATGACAGAAGTATTTAGAGATATTTATAATCCCGATGGATCTTACAATCAAGAAACTATTTTTTCTATTCTCAATCAACGTTTTGTTTTTGGTACACAATGGCGCAATACAGATTATACATATCCCCCCGGTGTTGCGCTCAGAATACCCGCCAATACGGGATTTGATTTCAATTCACATTATATCAATCCCACAGGCAATATCAAAAAAGGCGAAATCGCCATCAATCTACATACCATAGATAAATCCCAAGTTGAGTATATCGCTGAAAATCTCTTTGAGAGTTTTGAAGATTTTAGCCTTCCTCCCAATCGCATTACAACGGTTGAAAGAACGAGCAAAACGGATGAACAAATACATCTCTTTCAGCTCACCTCACATGCCCATAAACACATGCAGGAATTTGAAATATATATTGTCGGAGGTGACCGTGATGGAGCATTGATCTATTTTACCAATGATTGGGAGCATCCGCCACTGCTTACGTTTGACCCTCCGATCACCTTGAAAAAGGGGCAAGGGCTGAGAGCTCGCGTTACATACGACAACAATACGGACAGAACATTAAAGTTTGGATTGCTCAGTGAAGACGAGATGCTGATTATGTTTGGAGCGTACTACACCGACTAAGCCCGCAGTATATCAAAAGCGGAATGTGCATCTGTTTTATAATTTCTACAGTCTTGAATGTGAGGTTATTGCGGATTGAAGCTTCTCAGTATTGATTTGAATATTGGAATATCGAGGCACTTTAATTGCAATCAATAGAATGTACAAGTGTCTCCCCAAAGACCTCAAATCACACCTTGCGTTATCATGAGCTACAACGTCCTCGTCCTCCACTATCAGTATGTTTATATTGGACATATATCAATAGGCTCTCACCGCCCTTACATAATTCAGACTCTGTTTGCCTTGACTCTGAAATGTATTGCCGTCCGTCAAATAAGCCCGGGCTTGATTTTGATTACTCTCTGTTGAAGTCCAATAATAATCCGGAGTTAGATTGGCGAGATTGGTCAATGGGGCGTCCGCATAAATCCCTACATTCATACTCATCGTTCTAAACTCTTCATATGACGGCAAATACCAATCTTCAAATCCCGCGTGACTGAGGCTATCACATATCTTAGCTGCGTAATCTCCATTGTTAAAAGTCGTCCCTAAGGCAGCAATAATCAGCGCTGTATTGCCTAGGCCATCCGTTAGACTTACCGCTCCCGTAGTAGTTGTAGAAGGTCCCCATTGGATGTCAGTCACAATAAGATTGCCGGGAAGACCCAAATCAAAGTCAGTTACGATCAACCCATGACTACCGGCTGTAAAAAAAACAATACCGCCGCCGTAAAAACCCCCTATCTCCAGCGTATCCGTCCCCATAGGAGCAGGTGGCGGCGTCGTAAATGTAACCCATTGACTCCCATTATATCCTTGAAATGACATGGTAATACTATCCCATCGCAACATCCCTACGATACTATCCTGAGTGTTGTCCTGCCCAATGACGAGATTGCCGGAGACAACCATATCACCCTCTATCTCTGCAATCTCTTGTGCCTGTATCACGCTCCATCCAAGCATCAGCAATATTGCCAGTCCCGACCTGATATTGACAACGGCGTATCCAAGCACTTCACTATTTCTCATATTACTTTATTGTACTAAAACAAAAATTCGCATCAAAACTACTCATTTTATGAAAATTGTAAGGGCTTCGAGTGACCCATCGCACACGTATCTATCCTTGGTAAATCTCTGGATATCCACCAACTAGTCAGCTCCGGAACATCAAATACCATAAAACCGCTTGGCATTGTCATAAAACAGCTTGCGCTGATCTTCTCGGCTAAAGTCTTTAACGATTTCAAAATAGGCATCATACAGCATCTCATAAGAAAGCAATGCCTTGTCCATAGGAAAATTGGAAGCAAACATACATCGGTCTGCGCCAAAAGTGTCGATCGCATATTTTATATGAGATCCGATATCCTTCGCCACCTGATCAGCCGTAACTGGAGTACTGCGTTTGTGATAATCATATCCGACAATGGGCATAAACAACCCACTCAGTTTGATATATACATGTTTGTTCTCTGCCACTCGAGCCAATCCTGCATACCACTTGGTTTGTATATCTTTTCGCTCGGCAGCGGTTGAGCCGTATCCGGCATAAGGTCCGCCAACTCCCACCGGAGTACCTACGTGATTTAAGACTACAGATGTATCGGGAGATTCCTTGATAAAGTCTGCCAATTCCTCCAACTGACCTGCATATACATAAGCATCATATGTCAAGCCTCTCTCAGCCAAACGGCGATAACCTTTCTTGAAGTCCTCGGACTTCATTACATCCATATGTTCTGCCCAACTGAATATGCGTTCCGTATCCGGATGTGCTGCCAACATATCCCTAACTCCAGCAAATCGCTTACTTGCCGCAGCATGAGCATCAAGGACTTCATCCAATATATCAATACGACTCAGGTGTGCTTCTCCAACAATCGCCATCGGTTTATCTTCAAGTGTTTCTAACCAACGTGTTTCTCCTACCGGTGTCGTAATCTCATCGCCTTCCCACCCTGCTTGGATATGTACATATCCATCCACCTTATACTTGCCTGTGTCACGATGAAAGATCTCAGGCAGATGTGGCGCTAAGACATAATCAGTCTTACCGACAAATTCTACTAAAGTCTTGGGCAACAACATCTTCCCCATCTTATGTAAGACCCAATTAGACCAACCAAATTTCTTGACAAGTGGACTGACTAATTTGGGAGTATTCTTGGGATCCCAGAGATGTATATGTGGATCGATAATCGGAATCTGAGTATGGGTTGACATAATTGAATTGATTAGTACTAAAAAA
>JAJRXG010000376.1 GCA_024276375.1 Bacteroidota bacterium
AGGGTATTTGGACTTAATGGAAGCGTCTATTACGGGATCTTTTAATAGAAAGTTGTAAGTGCTCGGGGGAGCGATGCCACTCAATAATCCGGGAGAAGCATAAGACTTAATCTGATCATCATATATAAAGCCTGTTGCTAACTACCCGGCAAGTGCAATGCTCGCCAGAGAAAATACCCATCTACGCAAGCTCAACTTTGTGACAGGACTATCATGTGGAAACCGAATCCAACCAAATCCATACGCTGCCATCCCAAGAGCAACCAGAATCCAAACACCCAAAAACAATTCATATCTCAAAAACCCCCAATGACTGGTTAAATCTGCCACTGACAAAAACTTAAAGGCCAGCGCCAACTCAATAAATCCCAAAATCACTTTCACGCTATTCATCCAACCACCGGATTGTGGCAGGCTATTGAGAAATGCCGGAAATGCGGCAAATAATCCAAAAGGCAAAGCCAATGCTGTTGAAAATCCCAGCATGACAACAAGAGGCCCCATTGTGTCCGTGGCCGATTGTACCAACGCTGTACCAATAATCGGCCCTGTACATGAAAAGGAAACAATGGCCAAAGTAAAGGCCATAAAAAATATTCCAATCAGACCTCCTTTGTCTGCCATCCGATCTGACTTAGTTGACCAAGAACTCGGTAGTGTGATTTCATAAAAACCAAAAAACGAAAATGCAAAAAACACAAAAATGAAGAAAAACAACGTGTTTGCAATCCAATTGGTGGACAATGCATTGAGTGCCGAAGCACCAAAAATGCCAGTGATCAAGAGACCTATAGTAACATAAATAACGATAATAGAAAGTCCATAAATCAACGCATTGACCCAACCTTTGCGTTTGGTGTCCTTGGTAAAAAAACTAACCGTCATCGGTATCATAGGAAAGACACATGGCGTTAAGAGTGCCAGCAGACCTCCTAAAAACCCAAATACAAACATCCACGGCAAGCTACTATCTTTTGTGTCCACTTCGCCACACTCTCCCAACGGTGTTTCAAAAGTCTCTCTCAGCCTAGGGCGAACTTGATCAATTATTTTCGCTCCATTGGCATCTACACTAGCCTTTTGGTCTGTATCTGTATTATTCAGATTCATAGGTGGCACAAAACTTTCACCTTTTTCTCCGGAAGTTTTATTTACAACTAGGGAGAAATCAACATCTATCGGCGGGAGGCATTTTGTATCATCGCAAGTCATATACGTCAAGTATCCATCAATCGGCCGAGTATGGTCTTTGACTTTTAACTGTTGAGTAATAACAAAGGGTTGTTTGTCCAGATACTTGATCACATTCATGTCAAAGAGGGGATCCATCCCTTCTTTCTTATAGCCCTCTTCTGTAGCCGGCCCAAGTAGTTCTATCGATTCGGGATGATCATATGTAATGGTAGTCGGCCAGGGTCCCCCTTCGTCCAAAAACTGAGAATATACATTCCACCCTTTTGCGATTGTGGCCGTGTATTTTATCTCGTAAAAATCTTCCTTCAAATGTTTTATCTCGATTTCCCATTGCACGGGATCAAGCACTTCTCTTTCTGTGGTCTGTATGTCATTGACGGCACGATCTTCATTTTTGGGTTTTGCTTCATTGGAGGCCAGCTTGTGATCTAAGTCAAAGGAAAACTCTACATCTACCGGCGGCAAACATCGCTCATCATCACAAGTCATATATGTCAAATACCCAGAGACACTTGTCTTTCCTTCGGGCACATGAATGCGCTGCTTTATGATAAATGGCTGCTTGTCGAGATACTTGATCACATTCATGTCAAAGAGGGGATCCATCCCTTCTTTTTTGTATCCACTTGCTTCCCCTATTCCTTCTAGTGTGGCGCCTCCCATTGCTTCATACGTGATCGTAGTAGGATAAGGGCCTCCTTCATCCAGAAACTGAGAATATACATTCCATCCTTTTTCAATTTCTGCAGTATAAACCAACTCATAAATGTCCCCTTCTACATGCTCTACAGAGAAGGACCAATGAACCGGAGTAAGTTTTTGTGCTCCAAGCAAGGTGGGGAGCAATAAAAGAAAAAAGAAAATATTTTTCATGGAGTTCAATTGCTAGCGATAACTACGTTTCATCTATAATCAATATTCAGGCCAGAGGATCCTTCATCCTGATTTCTTCGCACAAAATTTTTCACCCTCAAAGATATCGTAAGATTCTGTTGCGAACTCGAACTTAATAAAATATTAACCTCTACCAATCTCAGACAAAAAGAAACAGTTGATAATAAATGAGAGCAATACAAGAAAGATGGAGCATTTCTGCAAGAATTCCGCTCTTTATCATCATCCAAGACATCCCGACAAACACGGATAGCGGCATCATGAGAAAAACAAAATGTTGAGCATCTATATCTTTAAAAAACAACAAAGGCACTAACCCGGACAACATCATCCAATAGAGGAAGTCGATTTTCTTTCTTACTTCTATTTCTTTTTTCTTCTTAAAATTGTAGTTGTTGATTAAAGTAAAAACCAGCAGCACACCCACAAGTACAAGCGTAATCGTTTTAGTGTTGTCTCCGAAAAACATCTCCTTGGCTGTTCCAACAAAACCAATATTGGTCAAAAACCCCCAGTCCAAGCGATTAAAAAAATACAAGAACACTCCGATAATCCAAAAACAAACTAAGTAGGTCACTATAATCTGAAGTTTCTCCCGCAAGCCAAAGTTTCTAAAGATGCTCAACCCAATTATTAGAGCGACAATCAAAATAACAAAAGGAGGATATATCAATGTTGCCATGGCTGCACCCAGCGCTGCATTTGTTATGGCAGAGACGGCATGAATCTTTTTATATGTACCAAAAACACTATATATCGTTATGATAACAAAGGTCATAGCGATTAACGCCGGAGTTAGCAAATGAAAGTCCTTGGTTGAACTTATCAATAAGACATAAGTCATACCGGCCAAAGAAGAGGGTCTTCTATAGACTCTATGGTTGAGCGTCAACTGATTGACCATTACAGCTTGTATGTAAACCAGCACTATAGCGACTACGGCCTGAACGATGGGAGTGGAAAGGAGCCCGGCAAACAGCGTCTTGACGATAAAGCTATCAGCCTCCTTGACCGTATAAGCAGTGGGTTGCATTAAGCTGTATAGTCTCAATACAATCGTATAAGGCAAAAGAAAGAGAAGGTTTAAAAGATCGTTTTTCTTAAATATAACAATCACAGCTTTGGCTTTTCTAGACGATGGCTCCGGCGTTTTTTATTTCATTTTTACGAAGACGATCTTGCCTCATCAATTCATATTCTCTTCGGACGCGGACAATATCGATGGCATTATAGATTGCTTGTCGCATAGAAGCAGGATCCGCGAGGTTTTGTTCGACTATATCATATCCAGTCCCATGATCCGGCGAAGTCCGAATCACCTCCAACCCCGCTGTAAAATTTACCCCGGAGCCAAAAGAAAAAGCCTTGAATGGAATCAAACCTTGATCGTGATACATCGCTAATATTGCATCTACTTTTTTATATCTAATGCCACCAAAAAAACTATCTGCCGGATAAGGACCGCTTACATGATGACCTTTCTTCTTCAGCTCTATAATGATGGGCTTGATGATCTCTTCGTCCTCCAGACCGATTTCTCCGGAGTCCCCTGCATGAGGATTCAGTCCCAAGACTGCGATAGTCGGCTTTTCAACATCAAAATCTTTTTTAAGTGACTCTTCAAGCGTTAGGATACACTTCTGTACTCGTTCTTTGGTAACATGTGTGGCGACTTCTGATATAGGAACATGAGTACTTACAACAGCGACTCTCATCTCAGGAGATACTAAGAGCATTAACTCTTCTCCCAAAGCGTTACATTGCTCCGCGATATACTCTGTGTGACCTAAGAACGGAAATGACGCCAAGCGCATTGCATGTTTGTTAATGGGCGCAGTCACAAGAGCATCTATCTTCTTATCTCTTAGGTCATTGACGGCTCTATCCAATGCGATATAAGCACACTGTCCACCGTCTTCTGTCGCCTTACCCAATTCTATATTAACACTTTCATTCCAGCAATTGACGACATTGATCTTATTGGAGGTTACTCTATCTCCATTGCTCGTAACAAAGTGAAAACCTTGAGCGCCCACTATATTTTTGTGGTAACCTAGTACTTTGGATGATCCGTAGATAATCGGAGTACATTCATTTAAGAGCATTTCATTGGAAAGTGCTTTGATAATGACCTGTGGCCCGATACCATTGATATCTCCAATTGTGATGCCTATTTTTGCTTTGCCCATATTGTTCCGTTTCCTATAATTAAACTACTAGATGGGACATTCTATCTTATTCCCATCCCCAATCCTGCACGAATATACAAACTCATTGAGTTCAGACCGACTTTAAGAATAGACTGATGCTGCGTTATTTTTTGTCGTAATCTTGTCTTTTTATTATAACACTCCTTTACATGCTTCAGATTAAAGCCTTTACATTCAATCCTTTTCAAGAGAATACATACGTTCTATGGGACTCTGAGTCCAAATCTTGCTATATTATTGATCCTGGCTGCAACAATACGAGTGAAGAAAATCAGCTGTTAGGTTTTATAAAAGAACGCCATCTGGTTCCAAGCAAATTGCTCAACACACATTGTCATATTGATCATGTTTTGGGAAATCAAGTGATTCAGAGCCATTTTAATTTGTCATTAGAGGCACACTCATTAGAGTCTACTGTTTTGGCGAGTTGTGATCACGTGTCAAAAATGTATGGCATCCCTTATAAAGGATCTCCTGGTATAGACACTTTTTTAAGTGAAGGTCAAGTCCTTCAACTCGGTTCAAGTCCCGTTCATATTTTGTTTGCCCCAGGACATTCTCCCGGTAGTATATGTTTCTATGCACCGCAGGAGAAAATACTCGTTGGGGGAGACGTATTATTTCAAGGGAGTATCGG
>JAJRXG010000042.1 GCA_024276375.1 Bacteroidota bacterium
GACAAATATTGTTTTTGTCGGTATTGGACAGCGTTGCTATCAAAAAAAAGCGCAAACTACCAAGGAACACAAGTCTTAAAGGTCATAAGGTTTTATACGCTTGTCGCCTCTTAACGCACACAGTGTTAACCCATGTAAGCCATGGTGTTCCTATGATTCAAATCATAAAAATCTATTGTTGTTGACGATATTCTGAACGAGCCTACATTTTTTTTTGGCAATGAAAGCTATACCACATCCAAAATATTCAACAATACGAAGAATCTACTCCTGCGCAGAAATCGACTTTCTGTCATATGGCTGGAATCTCATTCTGACACTCAACTCATGAGATCCGTTGTTATAATTCTGAAACTTATTGAGTGACATATTGTAGGTATAGTAAAAACCAAAATTAGTCAGTTGTGTTCCGATAAGAAACCCTATTCGATTTTCTGCACCAACAGAGCCAATCAACCCTGCTGTCAATTGCTCATTTAGAAAATCGGCTTTTAGATTAACATCGACATGAAAGGGAACAAACATTAGCTTCTTAGCATATATACTTGGCTCAAATACTAGATCTTTCTCAGGCACTTCAAATCTATATCCCAAGGAAGCTATATATCCATATTCTTTATCGACCGCGCCATTTGTATCTCCACCCAAACGTGTGCTAAGAACAGAAGGCAATGATAAACCATACATCAATTTTCCTTTATACATACCATATATCCCAAAGCCTGCATCAAAATAAGAATTGTCATTCAGTCGATCCATAACTACTGCATCTCCGTCTTGTAGGATTTCATTAATAAGGGCATCACCTCGCAATGAATATTGAATATATTCTCCGGAGACACCAAATCCCACTTTATGATCCGGAGTTTCTATTGTATAAGAGAGATTCAAGCCTCCTTTGCTCGTACTAAATGCTGCAAAACTATCACTGATTCCTATCAGGCCGATACCGATACGATTGCCCAAGACACCATCATAGGCGATTGTCATCGTCTTGGGTGAACCCGAAAATGACGCCCAAGTGTTGCGATAATTGGCTATAAATTGACCATATTCATTTTGACCTGTGGCACCGGGATTTATTAAGAATGGTGTCATAAAATACTGCGTATAGATCGAACGCTCGCCGATAAGACGACTTTGAGCCTCCAAGTTGCTATAGGCCATGGCCAAGATAATGATTGAAAATATGATTTTTTTCATTTGTCTTCTTTCAGTGCCTTCAGGCTGTTAGATGATAAATTCATAAAGCGATATGGACATTGATTCCATTGACGACAATAGTTGTCTGTGATATAAATTAACTTCTCCTATCACTTCTCTATCTTAATATACTTACTGTTCCTCTAAAAATCTCTCGCTGTCCCGGACCTCCGGTAATCAACACCCACATATATCCGCCTTCGGGCAACTCAGTCCCATTCATGTGTATTCCTCTCCAACTATTGTCATAGTTTGAGTTTTCATAAACCGGATTGCCCCAACGGTCAAAAACCGACAAGTTGTACGGTGCATTGCTTCCTTCTGCTACACACCCTATAAGAAATGCCTCGTTGACATTGTCTCCATTGGGAGTGATGATGGATCCTCCGATACACTCCAAGGGCAAATCGGAACAAGCTCCGCCAAACCCAACATTGGGAACCATCAACTGACATCCATTGTCATCTTCGATGATCACCGTAAATCCACCTTCGCTGATACCCGATATGGTACCATCACTTGACACTGATCCGGAAAGGACACTATAGGTCAAGATCCCAACACCTCCTTCTGCTGGTAATCGTAATGATCCATTTGACATGCCTTCATCGGGACATTCTATATCCGTAACTTCACCAACTGTTATGGCATCAGGCTCTGTCAATGTAAAAGTCTCCTCAACTGTAGCACCGCATGCATCTTCGATCCGTAAAGTGTGTTCTCCAACTTCCAACCCATCCACACTTATTGTTCCATCGTTGCCCACTGTCACTTCTATACCATCCACAAATGCTTTTAAAGGGCCATCTGAACAGCCCCCTCCTATGGTGCCGGATATTATCCCATCAGACTCGCCATTGCAGCTGATTCCAAATCCATTGTACGTGCTATTAATATCAATCAATATATCCCCCGAGCTGAGCTCTCCGTCCTGTACTTCAAATACTAGTGTGATCATACAACTAACATTGTTGTCCGAAATAGTAACGGTGTAAGTACCCACTGCAAGACCTGATATAGCTGAAGTGGTCTCTCCATTAGACCAAGCATACGTCGCATCCACACTTGATCCGGGTTGCAAATCAATAGATCCATTATCGGCTCCTGTGACATCCATAACTACGGGATCTAAATCAAAAGAATTGTCATTGACTGTAGCGCTGGTCGTACCGGTACAATTATTAGAATCTGTAATGGTCACACTATACGTGCCGGCATCTATAGGCGACTGACTATTAGTAGCCGGCAATCCTCCAGTCCAGCTATATGTATAACTACCAGTTCCTCCTGTCACATCCAGAGATAGAGCTCCGGGACTATCACAACTGATATCAGTTACTATTGGGGTTGCAATAATCTCTCCCGGATCAATGATCGGAATGATGCGGTTGAGCATTACTCCTTCTTCATCAGTGGCATTGAGTGTATATGTACCTCCTCCGACACCCAGAAGATTGCAATTGCTCGATACTTCCGTGCCGTCTGCATCTGTCCATGAACAAGTCACTGTGCCCGCTGTATTGTTGAAATCCACAGATATAGCGCCATCTTGATCTCCCGAGCACGTCGGATGAACGATGGATAAAATATTGACAGAAGGTCCCTTGCATGTATCTATGGCTATTTCTCCATTGACCAATTCTACGGACAAGGTATTTTGATCCTTGTCAACTATCTCTAAAGGTGTATTGCCGTCGACAAACGATATTGCCGTTTTCAGGTCTTCGCTGCAATCTCCTATTACATTATAACACACTTCAAATATACTCGTACCGTCTGCTACTGATTGGCTCGAAGTCGGAGCCCACAATAAAATAAGCGTACTGTCATTCTCCAAGTTGAAGGTATTGTTTCCTAGACTGGTCAAATTGAAATTCTGCTGATTGACATACATCACAATCGAAGCATCCCATCTCAAAGCAAATCCCATACCGTCAATATCAGAAAATCCTTCGACCGAAATATCAACACATATCGTATCTCCGGGATCCGCCAAATGCTTAGAGGCAATGAGAACTACATCTTTTCTTGGTTCATCACCTATCGTTACAGAACCATCTCTCACAAAATAATCGACTGCCTGAGCATTGTCATCTACAACCTCCAATGGAAGGAAGGGAAGATTAAAAAAGCTCAATGGACTCCTATCTCCGTCCGCTCCTATCACATCAAAACAGAGTTCAAACAATACATCTCCATCATCGGCTGTCACTGCATCACTTCCCAAAGACACAGTCCATAGCAATCGCAATTCTCCCGATGATGCTTGGCCGTCTCCGATCAGAACATTTTGTAAAACACCGTCATTGACTCCGGCATATCTAAGTATGGTAGAATCAAATGCTATTCCTCCTTGAACTGCCGATATATTAATAAAATCTCTTGTTGTAACAGGTACACATAGCGAAGATTGTCCATTGGTATAAACATCTGGAAAAATTAATCCGACTCCTGTCTCTTCAGTCCCACCACTACCTACGGTAAATAAACCATTATCCACAGCAAAATCAAGCGACGTCCCATCTATATCAGCAATCTCTATTTTCAAAGTCGGCAAATCCTGAATCTGCACACTTGTTGTTTGACCTGTATTGCCGATCACATCAAAGCATAACTCAAATAATGTTGAACCATCAGCAAGTGTCACCTCATCTCGATCAAATAACCACAATACAATCAATTCACCGTTGGCTGCATTATTGCTATTGGCTGTTACCGCAGTCAATCCTCCATCATTTATGCCAGTGAATGAAAGGACATTTGAGTCCCAGGTAACACCAGCTTGAAGACTCCCGATATTGGCAAAGTTGGATGCCGTCACAGGAATGCAAATATTAGTCCCTCCTGAAGCACTAATATCTCCTACATTTAATAATACTTCATCGCCTCCTCCCATGTTATTGCCCTCACAAGACTCATTATAGATCACCAAAAAACCCCCGGACTCTTCTACATCTACTTCATTGAAGTCATTATCAATTATCTCAACCACTACCGGTGAGTTGGAAATATTTAAATTGGTACTTTCGCATAATTCTCCTTCTCCAAATAAGCGCAAAGTAAATAACCGGGTGCCATCCGGAATACTTGCCGGTTGTGTACTGCTACGGCTCCAAGATAAGGTCAACTCTCCATCATTAACGCCGGGACCATCCGGCGGTGAACCTATATTACCGTCCGAAAATTCAGGCAATACACTAGTGATGTTCTGTATAGAGCTATATGAGAACACTGTACGATCCCAATTCAAAGAAAGTTGAAACGAAACAATATCCGTAAATCCGCTTTCTACGATAACATCTACGTCTATGGTCTCTCCAGGGTCAGGAATCGTGTCGGAAGAGAAACTAAATACTACTTGCGCTGTCGCAATGCTTGCTGTTGCAAAGAATACTAGTATAGCAAAAATCCATTTATTCATATCTGGGGATTAATCCATGTAAATAGCAAAAATAATAATGTTTTCTGTATCCTCTCAAATTATGAGCTTAGGTTGAGTACATATATACAAACAAAATCCAAGCCAATAGACTTGAATCTCCTATTTGTTGTTGCTCAAAGTCGTACGTCATTGCCTTTTGGCCTAACGATTCTCCCCGTGTCTGCCTCCGTCCTATGGCTTCAAAAACTTACTATCTATAACATTTCTAACTTTAATAAAACCTAAACTACCTCTCTAAGCAATCTAAATAAATGATCTGTTACTCTCAATAAGAACACATCCGGTTGACAAACAATAGATTTTTTACGTCTATTGCCTATTAATACAACCTTCTTAACGGATAGTTCAACAATGTGTTATCAAAGAATGATCATCTTTTTAATCAAAGATCGCTTCTGGGTTTTGATCTGATAGTAGTAAATACCCTTATTTAATCCCAATCTTTCCTTAGAAATGGCAATTTGATTGGATCCCGCAACGAATAATTGGTTCAAAGAGAATACTGCAGCACCGTTTATATCAAAAAGGCTAAAGGCTATCTCCTGTTGTACATCCAACGAAAACTCAATAATCGTATTGTTGACTACAGGGTTGGGGCGGTTTTGATACAGAAGAAAGGACTCTTGGTTTTTCAGCTCCTTAACCAAGTGAAGGCGAAAGGTTTCATATTTGGTGTTGTATATTTCGCTTGAAATCTGATCGTCGGATGTAAGGTTAAAAACTAAATCCTCCTTACTCCCTTCCTTTTTTAGATCAAATATGAATGTTATAACATCTTCTCCGGCTTTTATAGTAGTGTTATCCGCCGAAGATTGAGACAATAAATAGGAACCACCTGTTGTCATTGACAAGCCACTGTCCAGATCAATCACCTGGCTTTCTGCCCTCCTAAGTATCAGCTTTTGAGGATCATATTGCACACCCAATTGAATACCATAGATGTCCATGCTTTGGGATGCCTCCAATGAAACAGTCATTTGATCACCTTCTTGACTCATACGCTCAATCAACGAATACGTCTTCACGCTACGACCTTTTGAAAGAGCACTATTGGCTATAGCATTTTGATTGATATCCCCAATTTTTATTCCTATCAATTGGGTGTTATCTCCTGAAGGACTTGCCTGAATGTGGCGTGGCAGATCCCAAACTAAAGACCAATCCTCCGACGATTGATTTCCATCAACAAAAATCCATGAACTTTGATTTGGAAAGGACGAAATCTGACCTAGTAATAATCGGCGCAATAGGACAATGTCAGTAGCTGAAATACGTCTGTTGTTGTCAATATCCCCCGCTAAATACTGATAGGCCTCCTCAAATGGACGTAACCCTAAAATGTGCTGTTGCAACAATATAATATCAATCGTTGAAATTCCATTGGCGTAGTCGTCATTCTTTTCTCCTGTTAAAATATATGTCTGCTCTGCCTCCAATGATCGGAAAGCATATGAACCCTCTACATCTGTCATCTGTTGTTCTTGCATTGCCCAAGAACTCTTGCGCAGGCGTACATCCACATTCTCAACACCTACTCCCTGTACAGTATAGATATTGCCCGATACCGCTATTGCAGAGGCATCAAATCCACACACTTGATTCAAATTGAGAATATTGACGGATGCTGTACAAATTGATTCATTGCCGGCACTGTCCATACCTCGCAACTCAATCTGAGTAATCCCAAGTTCTTGACAATCAAATCTCAGCAAGGCACTATATTCATCATTTGTTCCTGACCTCCGTATCCCCATCTCAAATGTGGCATCACAATTGTCATAGGAGCCATCATCGATATCCGAAACGGTTACGATAGCATCCAGTGTCCCTTCTTCTATAGCTTTCTCTAAAGATTTACACAACATAACAGGAGCTGAATTATCCCCGATTTGAAACGCTTCTTTATAAACGGATGAGTTAGCACAATCATCACTTACCGTCCATTCTAACTCATATGATCCTTGCGGCAATATGGTCGAAATAACATTGCCCTCTGTGCTGGGTATGAAGATGTTTCCATCGTTATAAATCGTAAAACTCCATTTTAAATCCTCTTGTGGAGTACAATCATCACTGGCGTATCCTGTCGCTGTAATCTGTGCTCTACAATTGGGTGCGTCATCAACAATGTTAATTGAACTCGCAACCTGATCAATCCGAGGACTCTCTGAATTTATCACTGTAATTGTTTGTACATAAGTCCATCTAGCTCTTGGGTCAGCTGGATATCGACACCAATCCACAACTGTCCATGTTCTGATAATTCTAAAACATGCATCCTCCACATTGTTAAATATACGATCAGTTGGGTCGGATGCAAACACATTGGTGCAAGCAAGAGATGTGTCAATCAATCGAGAACGTTCCACATCTGTCGGAGATAAATCATCACATGTTGAAATGACCCTATCCAATGGCCATGATATATCACTCAGGGAAAACAAATTTAAATTTTCAAAAACTATTCTTTTTGTACAAACCATATCTTCAACACCTGTAAGATTAATTGTCCATTCGATGTCAATAAAACCATCTCCACAAGAATTTATATCCCTACCGACCTCACGGACTAACGGCGTCAAATAATCTTCAAGACATGGGTTGTCCGAAATTATAGTTGGAGGTGTGAGATTATCAATTCTGAAATCATCATACAATTGGCAATCCTGTACTGGAATATCCGGAGGGCATATTATTTCGGGACCCTCTCCTTTATATTGAACCACCGCTTCAGTTATACAAGTGCTTACTAAACCGGCACTATCCATAACTTGAAATTCTACAAATATGGTCTTACCAATATCTGCACAACAAAACTTTACAA
The DNA here is from genome assembly GCA_024276375.1 of Bacteroidota bacterium. GTDB lineage: Bacteria > Bacteroidota > Bacteroidia > Chitinophagales > Saprospiraceae > JAJRXG01. The sequence goes on from JAJRXG010000042.1 coordinate 7,470, forward strand.
AATCATCATAATCTTGAGGTGTATCGCATATAGTAGTGAATCGATCTACACGTCTGACCTTCATGCTCTTTATCCCCGAACAAGCATCATAACTCAAATCATCAAATGAACGCGCATATACTTTGCCCAAATAACTGTCAGTAAGAGTTACGACAGTACGGTAGTCACAAACTGCGGTTGGAGGTTCCTCATCTACAACTTCTACATCATAAGTGCATTCGTCGGTATTGCCACATTCATCAGTAACTATATACTTGACAGACGTTACGCCCATATTAAAAGACCTGTTTATAATCGTGGTTGAACTATTCCTTGCTGCGCTTCCATATAATACGTAATCATCCTCTCCCGGTTCCTTAATATAAATAGCAAATGTCCAAGAGCTACATTCATTGTCACTTACTCGTGGTGCTGGCATTTCAACATTGACTTCACAATTGTCAGGATTGGATACTATCCCTCTCATATCATTGCAACCGCCAACAATACGTACATCGGTATCCACTATTTTTATAATTTGATTGATTGTTCGTGGATAATTGGAATTGCACCAATCTATAACTGTCCACTCTCGTACAACTTTGTAAGTATTGCCACAGGTAGGAAAAACAATATCTGTATAAGTCATTTTGAAATTGCAAAGAACTCTATCTCTTTCTATAAAAATACTATCCTCATATACTGACAATGCTCTTCCTCCAAAATTGGGAATCGAACGATCTCCATCTCTAGAAATAAGATATCCCACACTCGGATAAGGGTCGTTGCAATCCAATACCATATTATCACTATAATTCTTGGGGGCAGAAAGAGTGTCCAAGGGTATCTGATTATAATAAATGGTATCCCTACAACTGAGCACATTGCGACTGTTATCATAGATATCGTATCGCAATGTTCTAAAGGCAGAAAACCCATCCATGCAATATTGACGATCGAGTATATTCTCAAGGATTATAATGTCAATCTCTTCGTCACCACAATTGTCAGTGCGATCTATTATTTTTTGTATCCTGTCTTTTAAAGTAGCAGCAGCCAAATCATTGGTATAGTAAGGGTCTAAATTAAAACACTCCAATGTATCATTTCCGGCACACTCCAAAGGAGGAGGCAATTTGTCCTCTACCTTTACATATCCCCAGCAAGAAGGCCCATCAGGGTTCGAATTTTCAAAAATTCTTACTTTTAAATATTGCCCAACCTGATCCTTTCCAACTTCTACACCCGGTAGTATCGTTACGCCATCGGGCTGGTAGATTGTAATACCGTATTCACATACAACAGAGTCCGCACCTTCCAACATTAAGTCGGCGGTGATAATAGCCATGCAAAAGCTATTGACCGATACATTGATGGTATCATTACAATTAAATACGCATTGGCCGTATACATCAGATGCTCCACACACGAATACAATCCATACTATACCGAAGCATAACCTTATAAAACTTAAAACTTTCTTCATTTAATTATCCTTTAGCATTCATTGCTTTTGGATACTTCTGAGAACTAGCATGGAGATGAACAAAATGAATGAAGGGGCGAAACTTGTTATAAAAGGGGGGAGCTTCGCAACAACATATTATAATCCTAGACCAACTGGTGATCTATGGCAAACTTGATAAGATTTACTGTATTACGCACACCAAGTTTGCGCATTATGTTTTTCCTATGAACACCGACAGTCTGATCACTGATATAGAGCTCTTCGGCTATTTCTTTATTGTTCATTGCTTTGGTAATCAGCCCAAGAACTTCTTGCTCTCGTCGTGTCAATTTTTTTCTCAACAAAAATCTATCTTCAAATGGCTGACTTTCAGTTACGCTCAATCCATTTTTTCTTGGGGTAATCTGTAATCCCGAGGCCAAAAAACGATTTCCCAACATGAGTTCATTTACACATTCTGTCAATTCTCCAAGGTCATTGTATTTGCTATAATAGCCATCTGCACCATTCTGAAATGCCTCCTTGACAAATTTATGATCAATGTAGCCTGATAACACACATAGTCGCGTATTGGGAAATTCTTGTTTTATGTAAGAAATTAACTCAAAAGCATCCTCGTCTGAAAAGTTAAGCTCTATAAAAAGCAAGTCTGCTTCAATCTTGTGCATTAACTCTCTAAGTGCTACAGCCGAACTTGCTTTGCCTACAACCTTCACCGCTGGATAATCCAACTCTTCTATAATCCTTTCAAAGCCATCCATGAACAAATCATGTGCATCTGCAAGTATTGTATTTATTGAACTCATATAAAATGTTTTGTTTCTTCTACCTTATTTGCCATTACCTTCTCCTATCTGTTGGCAAATTAAGTGCCAAAGTCTTTAGATTTTCTGTTAGAAGTCACATAATATTTATAGCTATACTTAATGGTTTGTTTTTCAATGAGTTATCACTGATGGCTTGAGGTCATTAAGATCGTTTGTTAAAATGAATACTAAGTACTTGATTTACAAGATAAGGCTCCGTGAGAATCACATAAACCTTTAGTCTAAAACACAATCTCAATTCATCCACAAATAAACTTACCCTCCAACCGATTGCTATATTAAGCCAAGATTACGTCCTTTGATATTGATCTTGAATAAGATTACCCCTCCTTAGAAATACATGTACAAATCAGTTAGATGAACTTTGATTATGAAGTACAATGTCCTGAATATCAAATAGATATATACTAATACATCTCTTTGTACTTCAAGTGCATTGCACCGTAGTCTATACTATAACTTAATAACCCTTGCGATAGTATATTCAAATTCGCTCTTACTGACCAACACGTTGTAGGCCATACTTCCGGTTTCGCTCATCAAATCCAAAGGGATCTGATTATTGCCTTCCTGCAGTACACGACTAAAAGAAAGTACACGACTACCTTGATTATCAAATACATTGATCTGAACTTCGGTATCTTCATCCACATATACTTTTAGAGTCGGTATGCCCGGTGACGGGTTAGGATAAATTGCGGCACTGATAGTAGATACTTCCAATACTGGACCCTCGACAAGATCCTCAGGAACTGTTGCTTCAAAGACATTGTCCTGCATGATTTTGATATCGGTATTACGCATAATGATATCTCTCAGCGTTGTGGATTTGATTTTTTCTATCTCCTCCGGAGTAAAGGCTTCATCTGATTCGAAATAGAATCGATCACCATCTCGAAGCCTTTGAAATTGTTCCTCGAGAATCACCATAATCGTATTGCCAAACATGGCATTGGGCATATAGTCTTCAGCCAACATTCCAACCCACGGATCAATGTTGGTAACATCTCCATATATACGCTCCAATTCTTGAGCCGTAAAGGCATCATTGGAGATTTCAAGGAAGTTTTTAATCTCCGGCAAACCAATATCGCCTCGTATCGTATTGTAATCCGGAAGACCTCTCTCCCTAGCTCTGGCAATGTTTATGGCAGCAAGATCTAAGCCTCCTGCTCCAGGGGAGCCAAACAAAAAATTTCTTACATCATCGATGACCTTACAATCCATTTTTTGCTGTACTTGGCTTCCCATTCCTCTGATGTAGGGGTCTATCGTCCCAACCAAAGAAATCGCCAAGGGATTAAAAAATGCATCTCTTAATCCAATATTTCCACCGGGAATCTCGTCTCCCCCTCGTTTAAGCCTTAGCACATTGCTATTGATCAATGTATGGCCAAGGCGATAAGCTGCCGCCGAAAAGACATTGGTTATCTGTGGATTGACATCATCTCGATATCCTTTATATTCCGGGAGTGATACACCCATAGCGGGCAACCATTCGTAATACACGATGCGCTGAAGATACGCTGATACCCAGCGACGCGCCTCTTGATATAATTCCTCATCGGTCAGTGCGGGATTTTTTATCTTAAGCTCATCACACACTCGATTATGTTCCCGAACAAACAAGGTGTGAAAAGTCGTCAACAATGGATTTTCGTTGGCTCGAACATCTCCTGCGACAAAGTGTTTTGGACTCAATCCCATAGGATCATCCATAAAAGGAGCTTGGGGGTCTCTCGGCGAATTAAACTCTCCCGTCTTGGTATTCCAAGGAAGAAGATTGCCATAAGATGTCTTGAGCTTGCCATCCTCCAAAGTACGGAGCCAACGGGCTCTTTCCTCATCCGAACCATACACCGATGATGCATCTACAAATGCAGTTATGGCATTGGCATATTTACGGGGATTGTCCGGAGAGGTACCCGTATTTTCGATCCCCGCAGATCGAAAAATATACATCGGTTCATCGATCGAAAAGACTGGATCATCCTCCGGTATCTCAATCTTCATCAACTCTCGGGTATCGTTTTCAACCAAGACGACGTCATGATCGACAAATTGTCCGAACACCCAAACGAAATCACTGTGATTCTGCTCATCGAAAATAGGCTCATCTTGAGCGAACATTTGATTGGATATCCATCGAGCGTTGGGTCGTTCTAACCCTCCTCCTCGAGATATGCTGTCACTGTATCCATTGGATGTGATTTGCATCAATTCATGATGCAAACTCCCCCACTCAGGGTTCTGTAGATTATTGAGCGTCCCATCGATTGATCGATACTGACCAAACACCACCACCAAAGGTATGCCCACAAAAATCCAATACAAAGTAAACTTTAGGTTCATCGGTTATATCTGATTGCTCTAAAATGGTTGGTATTTAAAGCAGCACAAATATAGCATTTCTATATTTAATGCGAGCCTTGACAGCATACTAATCTTATCAATTATTAAGCCACTTTGGTTACATATCAGCCTTTGGCGTCTCAAACACTCAATAATACTCTAAAATAATATATTAGATATTATTGTAATGTGTAAACAATTAATAACTATTATATTATATAGGTATCCTTGGTTTGAATACATATCCTCCCCTCCAATAGATCGTCTGAATAAGACCTCTGACTATCAAAAAGAACATAAAACTCACCCAAATGGCATTGTTCATAAACCCGCTTAAAACGAAAAATGCAGTAATGTAAAGCAACAGACTTATAAGCATAGAATCGCGCATTACCGCACTAGCTGTAAATCCAATAAAAATACCATCCCAGATATAACAAACAAATGCCCCTAAAGGAAGTAAGGCTATACTCCAACGATATCCCTTGATTCGATCCAAAACCATCTCGTCTGCTGAAAAAACCCAAACCATCTCGTCGAACCATAGTCCAAAAACAATAGTTAACAGCATGGCCAATGCAAGACCCCACTGAAATGACCGCCTAATACTTAACCTTTGGTCTGAAATATTGTTTGCCCCATAGTACTTACCCACCAAACTTTCCGCCGCATAGGCAAAACCATCAATACCATAAGACATCCAGCTCAAGAATTGTAGTAAAACCACATTGGTAGCCAATATAATATGACCTGATCCACTCGATTGTCTATAGAAAAACCCAAAAGCAAAGGTCAAGGCAATAGTTCTGATAAATAAATCTCTATTGACTCGAGCAAAGATCATCCAATCAGATTTTGGAAATGATATTTCCCTACGGACAAAAGGATATCGATATAGTACCACCAACAATAACAACAAAAATCCAAGATACTGTGCTATTAACGTACCATAGGCCACACCTTCAATACCCATATTGCTCACTTGTACCAAGTAGTACGATACTCCGATATTTACGATGTTGATCACAATGGTTATCATCATTGGATGGCGTGCATTCTGCATACCAAAAAGCCACCCCATTATAGCAAAACTCATAAGGATGGCCGGTGCTCCGCATATGATAATGTTAAAATATTGCGCAACCAATGGCCGCTGCTCGGATGACACGCTCAATAGCGTCATACTCACTTCCCGAAGAAACGGATATAACAATATCAAAACGACTCCTATGATAGAGCCCAACAATAGTGACTTCAATAGCAATGATCGGGCTTCCGCATTATCTTTACGACCAAATGCCTGAGCCACCATCCCAGTTGTCCCCATCCTTAAAAATCCAAAATTCCAATACAAAAAATTAAAAATCATAGCTCCCAAACCAATCGCTCCCAAGTGCAATACTGAAACCCTTCCCATCAAGACAGTATCCACCGTGGACAATAAAGGCACAGAAATATTGCTTATTATATTGGGAATAGCTAATCGGAGAATTTCTCGGTTCAAAAGAGATGCTTATTTTTACTTAAAGTGATTGAATACAAAACTATTTAGACGACAAGCAATAACTCTATGGTCTTTTGCCCCATCATTATCCGTTCTCTTTACACACCTTATGAAGTGGAAAGAAACACATATTAACTCCTGATTTTCAACAACTTGTATGTCCAATTTCGTTTATGTTATTGAATCACTTCCAACAATAGAAAAGAAATAGTCCTTAAAAAACTATATCATTTTGGTGTAAAATTGAGAATTTGCAGTGCAATGGGCGACAAAGTCCGATATATACTTACAGAAATATTTTTATTCTTGACAAATAAGCAATTTTTACTCAATCTGTTGGGGATGGTGGCCTTTGTGGCATTTGTCATATGGGGTGTCCTTACTTGGTTGAAAATATACACTCACCACGGACAACAACTCCAACTTCCCAATTATATAGGTATGCATATCGACAAGGCGATGCAAGACGCTCAAGACAAGACCTTTGAGATTGTGGTCAACGATTCTGTCCATATCGTTGGAAAACCGGGCGGTACTATTTTTAATCAGAATCCCATAGGAGGATCCTTGGTAAAGGAAAACCGCAAGATTTATGTCACTACCACTAAGTACAACGCAGATATTGTGGATCTGACCGGTATGGTACTCTATGGGCAAAGTTATGAATTGAAGAAGGCCGCACTAGAACGAAAGGGCTTGATAACCAAAATAAGGGATTATCGATATGAGGCTTTAACCCATAATTCCATCTTGGAGATGTGGCAGGGAAACAAACTACTAATCTCTAGAAATAAGGATACAAAGGGTCTAAAACTGGAGAAAGGCAGCACTGTAGAGTTGATCCTCAGTACCCCTAACTCACAGACTGTAGTACCCAATCTGATCGATAAGACCGTTAGTGCCGCGCGGTTTATGACACCCAATCTTCATCTCGACATCCGCTACGCGGGTGATCTAGGTATTCACGATGAAGATGAAGCGATCATCATCAGTCAATCCCCCACCGCCAATACCTCATTGTCCAATGGCAGTACGATCCAAGTTGTAGTTAAAGCACCTGATAACAATTAAAATCAAGAGTTCTAAAAGGCGTTCTTCCACATCATAGATTCGACAGGTCGTGTAGTCCGTTCAGTGTATTTGGCATTTTCCTTCTTGTTGTAGTAATTGAGGATATCACCATCCACTGAAAAATAAATCAATTGCCCTATCGGCATACCTGCATAAACCCTGACTGGTTGAACACATGAAATCTCCAAAGTCCAAGAATTGCAAAACCCAACATCTCCCTTGCCGGCAGTAGCGTGTATATCAATGCCCAGTCGTCCGATACTTGATTTGCCTTCCAAAAAAGGGACTTCCGTATGGCTTTCGGTATATTCTTGAGTAACCCCGAGATACAAGGTGCCTGGTTCAAGGACAAACCCCTCTTTGCCAATCTCAAAATACTCCACTTTATTGTGCTTCTTCGCATCAAGAACACGATCTTTATATACGGCCAATGTCTTACCCAAATGCACATCATAGGAATTTGTGCCCAGATGTTTTCTATCAAAGGGCTCTATGACAATATCTCCTCTTTCTATTCCTTCGAGAATCTTAGCATCGGTAAGTATCATTTTCCATATTTTGCATCAAAAGTAAAGAATGATTTTGGTGGCTGTGAATATCTTTTTGACTCAATTCCTATTATGCCGATAATATCTACCATATATCAGGGACAACGGTATCAATTGATTCTTTGGCAACTGACGGATCAAGACGAGCAGCTCCTCTCATTGATGTCCTCTGAAGGTCTCGACTTACAACCTATTGAAGGATGGAAGCCCGAGCGACAACTTGAGTGGATCACCGGGAGATACCTCATACACAAGTACTTGCCCAATGATATTGCCTCTCTTTTGATATCCAAAAATGGAAAACCATTTTTTGAAGACAGCGATACACAGTTCTCCATTTCACATTCTCAACACTTGCTCGGTATCGTTATTTCAAAATACAATATCGGATTGGATTTACAACATAGCACTTCCAAAATTCAGCGTGTGGCTCATAAGTTTGTTGCAGAGCAAGATCTTCAAGCAATGCCCTCATCCCTTCAACTCAATGACACCTATCACTACTTATGGTGTATCAAGGAAGCCGTATTCAAGGCTTATGGGTTGGGATCTGTTGATTTCAAACATGATATCCGA
>JAJRXG010000377.1 GCA_024276375.1 Bacteroidota bacterium
CAAACACCGAGATCTTGTACATCAAATATTATTTTCTATGTTCGTTTTGCCTTGAAGCAAAAGAACCAAAAGTTCAAGTTGCTTTAAAAGCCTCCCACAAGCTGGCACCCGCTCCCGCGTAAAGCAACATGGCGAGCCCGCGCTAGTATAAAATAATCCGTGGCAAGGACATCATTTGCAGACCTTGGGTTAAAACCCAAGGCAAAAGATATGTCGCTCTTTCAGAGCTTGAGTGGGTATCGTTTTTATGCCAAGGGCTATCGCCCATGGCAATAGATATGATATATACGCTTTCAGAGTTTCTGTGAGATCATAGTCGGTATAGCTTACATCCTTACAACGCTCACCTTTTGAGCCTTGGATGTAGCCAATATACTTTTGTCGTACATTCCTTCCACTTTGACTGGAGGTAATACAAATGCCCCTTCATAGGTTGCATTGAGCAACAAACGGTATGTCATCGTACCTTCCAAATCAAAAAATGTATGAACCCGATCGTCCCTTACATCGCGATATGTATATGCCGCTGATTGTGTGTCGCCTACTTGATTCAAGCGTCCACTGCGTATCTCCCATCCAGAAGGAATAATCTGCGTCAATGCCATATCTCGAAGTGTCGTCCCCTTGGTATTGAGGTTCTTGATCTTTACCTCTGCTATAAAGTCCGTACCCTGAGGAATACTTGAAACATCTATGTCTCCCCCGTCGAGCTGCAGGTATCGAACTGACATCTTGATATTGCTATTGACAGCAGAAGAACGCAAAACCGCTTGCGGAGCTTGCTGCCCTGACATCTGAATAGAACCGTATATCGGTTGACTTCCGGTATTGCTAATTACTATGCGTTGATCATTATAATCATCCGGATCAAACGAAAACGAAAATATAGATTTGTCGTAATCTACAGTTTGCTGTTGTTCATCCCCTACTTCAAATTGTGCCTTGATATTGCCACGATCAAATGAAGATGCATATTGCGATACTGCCAGCATGGCTTGAGATAAGGTTTGCGTAGCATACCACTTGCCGGAATTCAATCGCTCTATTATCACTTTTACAAGCTTAGATGCCTCATTCTTACGATCCAAGTGATGCATGGTCTGCGCTATCAATGACATATCTCTCAACTCACTACCATAAGTAGAAGAATATCCATCATATTTTATTTGCTTTGTATCTGCATTTTGTATCAGCTCCATTGCAATATTGGACTTACTATTCATGGCATAGGATGCGGCCAGTAAGAAGGCCGCTGTCGCAGGCAGGTCTCTTTCTAATCGCAATAGATTCATCCCACTAAGCTCAGGTGTACCATTGAGACTCAATGTATATAATCGATAAGCCTGATCTATCATCATCTGTTGCTGACCAAAGGCACTTCTACCGCGATCAACACTAAAAGCGCGCGCTTCATTTGACTGATAATCTACCCATTTATTCAGGAGGTCAGTAGATACAAAATAGCCTTTCTCCTTGGCGGAAATTAGAAAATGACCCGCGTAAGAAGAACCCCACTTATTGGCAGTTCTCCGCCCACCAGGCCAATAGGCAAACCCTCCATTGGCCATCTGCATTTTGGCTATCTTTCGGATTCCTGCTTTTACGTTTTTGGCGATGCGCTCATCCTCTATTAGATCGGACATGTCAGCAAGATACAATTGTGGAAACACTGATGAAGTCGTCTGCTCTATACATCCATAAGGATATCTTATGAGGTAATTCATTCTACGTCCCAACTGTACAGAAGGCATCTTACTCAGTTCTATAAGGCCGATATTTGTACCTCTCATGCCTTGTACTTTATAAGATCCTGACCATTGCTCACCTGGCTGTATAACAATTTCCTCTGTCTTAGTAATGACTGGATTGGGATTTCTGATATCAAGTTGCACCTGCTGCGATGCACTGTAAGAACCGCTTTTGGCGCTTATATCCACTTTTGCGATACCCAATTCATCACCCACTTGCACATCGAAGTAAGCCATCTGCTCACCTTGATTTTGGAAGTATAAGGCAGCATTCCGATCAGTAACTACTATATGATCGGATGTTCTTAGCGACGCCCGAACATCTTTTATATCATCTCGCATAGCAAACACCGATACTGGTAGTTTCAATGATTCTCCGGGAGACAAAACACGCGGCAATGTAGGTAGCACCATAAGGGGTGTCTTAACAGGTACAGCTTTCTCCGTGTTGCCAAAAGCCTTATCGTTACGTGCTACTACCATTACTCTAACACTGCCGATATAATTGGGCATCGTAAAAGTATGCTTGCGTGAACCATTAGATTTTAATTGAAAAGGTCCTGCGTCAAAAACTACTGGCTTGAAGCGTATTGCTTTTTTAGCAC
>JAJRXG010000378.1 GCA_024276375.1 Bacteroidota bacterium
CATTGTGGCTAAAAAAAACACTTTCCCCGTCATATTTCCGCTATTTTTTTCGCCGTAGGGCTGCTATGCCTCAAAAAATAAGCGTCATCTGACGAAAAAATTGCCTTTTTTTATCTCAAAAGCACCCTCCTGAATAGTAACCTTTGTTTTCTTTTTGTTAAAAACAGCCTTTTTACAAAACTTTAACCCGAATTCACCCTCAATTAGTGTATTTAACTAGCTTAAGAGCTCGAATGTGCCATAAACTACCAGTATCTCAATGAGGACTTATCCTACCACTATTGACTATCTCTTTAACCTTCTACCGATGTACCAGAGAGATGGCAAGAAAGCACTGAAGAAAGATCTCACGAACATTAGAGCCCTGTGCGATAGATTGTCTAATCCTCAGGAATCATATCCTACAATGCACATCGCCGGTACTAATGGTAAAGGTACCGTCACGCATCTGATAGCCTCCATATTAATCTCTGAAGGAAAAAAAGTAGGACTATATACCTCTCCTCATTATCAGGATTTCAGAGAGCGTATAAAAATTGGTAATACTTGGATTTCTGAGCAAGAAGTCGTGGAGTGGGTAGCCATACAACAATCGATGATTGAAGAAATCAGGCCATCTTTCTTTGAAGTTACAGTGGCTATGGCTTTTGATCACTTTGCAAGACACAACGTAGATATCGCCATTATTGAGACAGGTCTCGGCGGTAGATTGGATAGCACCAATATGCTCAATCCTCTACTGTCCGTCATCACTCATATCTCCTTGGATCACCAACATATCCTCGGTGATACGATCTATGATATCGCTAAGGAAAAAGCAGGCATTATTAAATCCCAAACTCCGGTAGTCATAGGCAAGTATCAAACTTCTTGCGACCAAGTATTTTTGGCGAAAGCCCGCGCCATGCAAGCTTCCATTACTTGGGCATCATTGAACTGGACTGCCACTGCTGTAAATGAATATACTTGGCGCTTCTCAAAAGGGGATAAACAAATTGATATTCATATTGATCCGCAAGAGTCTCCCTTTCTCATTGAGAATATTGTCACGGCGCTTGAAGCCATTGATAGATATACCCACAATAAAGTGTCTTGGAATCCCGAGAAGATCATAAACGGAATAGAAAATTACCGCACATTAACAGGGTACATCGGACGATGGCAGATATTGTCAACTCAGCCATTCATAATCGCTGATAGCGCGCATAACGAAGATGCCATAAGAACTGTTCTTAGCGAGATCGCAAAGCTAGATCATCATAAAAAACACTTCGTCATCGGATTTGTCAAGGACAAAGATCTATCTTCCATCCTCTCCCTGTTTCCTACTGATGCAACTTACTACTTCGTACAAGCACAAATCAATAGATCTCTACCAGCACAAGAATTGCAGTTAATGGGTAATACATTGGGACGCGGAGGAAATTGCTACAATGATGTTCAACTGGGCATCGCAGCAGCCAAATCAGCTGCTCAAATCGATGACCTTATATACATTGGTGGTAGTTCATTTGTAGTGGGTGACGCGCTAAAAAACACTAAACCACAATCCTATTTATGACCAAAGGTTGGAATTATATCTATCTTACTTTATCATTGTAGCTCTAAGTATAACAATATATACTAGTTCATTTTATACACTACTATCGGTTGATCTTCATTGTCTTCTTCAACAGCATAAATCAAGCGTTGATCAAAATCTATAGTACAATAATTGACCAATCGGTCGAGCTTATATCTAGTGACTTCATCCGTTCGGATATTATAGAGGTGCAATTCTGACTTAAACAATGGAATATACTCTTCCAGAAAACCCTCAACAGAACTAATCCCTACATATAGTCCATATATAAAATCCCCTTCCGATTTAAGACTATAATAATACATATAGTCTGATGAGTAGCCATCTTCTTGGATGTTCTTGTTGGTACCAAATGAATAAGTCTTAAATGGACTGCCATCTATATGACGTAGATAAATAGAGTTGAAGTCTATACTCCAGTAATACAAACAATTGTGCGCCCTATTGTAACCGATATCCGCTACAGCCAATCTTTTGGCTTCTTCACGGTTAAGTTCTCTATTCAATGGCTGTTTGTGCGGTACTACAATCTCACTTGAATCAAAAATATTTGCTATGATGACTTCTCCCATATCCAATGGTCCCACAAAAGCAAATATAGAATCGTTGATTTTCACACAACTTTGTATTTGGCTGTATTTCTTAGGAACTTGGAAGAGCAATTGTGGTTGAGAAGCATTTGTGGGTTTTATACGATATAATCCGGCATTGCCAAAGTTGAAATAATCTATAGAGGAGGACTCTTGATTAGTATTGATAAGCTTTATCAGTTGTGGTGAATAAACCTCATCTGGACCTTCCCCAACACGGAGAAAGCGATGACCTATTTTCGCTCTATCGATATTCCAAAACACATATGCCTCCTTATCATCGCCATAAGTGAACAGTTTATCATTCTTTATAAAGAGCAAAGAATCGAGTAAGCATATGTCATTTATTGACCCCGTTGTTCTCTTGGGGCCAAAACTAATCCCCTGCAACTCTTGAGTGGTCGCGTTGAGCGGAACACCAACTGAGTCGCCGTTCTGGTTTACAATAAATCGCGCATCCTCTTCACTACTACAGCCTACCAAGATGATAAACAAAACAATGCAAACAAAGTAGTCAGTTCTGAACTTAATAAATCAATATTTTATAAAAAAAACATTGGATCTCGGATCAGGATACAATCTCAAGACCCAATGCAATAATGACCATTATGGCTCTCCACAATCCGAACAAACGCCAGTTCCCTCATACCCTGATACGGCTTGACAGCCACACATAGTATAAGTTGTTGTATTCTTGGGCTTCCACCAACTACTTGTCACGCGAGAAACACCAGTAGGGCATGGGGAAGCATTTAAGGGCATAGCCATACTTCCCACAAATAATACTAAAAATACAAGAACAAACTTCAATATACAATTATTTACTCAAGTTTCGGCACTAAAATAAAATAAAATTGGAGTGTTCATTATTACATCTAAGTCGCTTATAATGAGTAACTTAGAAGTTGAAAACAACAACAAAACACTCCATATGCAAGATACATATTTTCTCGAAGAAATCACTTCTGTATTTACACAAACCTCCAATAGC
>JAJRXG010000379.1 GCA_024276375.1 Bacteroidota bacterium
AGACGGTTTGGCCAAACTTCGTATTTACGATATCACCGGCAAAACGATATTAACAAGAGAACAGAGGAGCACAAAAGGAATGAATGAGATCGTACTCCGGCGATCTGACTTGACGAGTACGGGTGTTCTGTACTATACTGTTACTGTCGGTGCGTACAATGATCATAAAACCATGATATTGATAGAATAACGCTGCATATCTAGCAAAGGATCTCTCCTATTTTAATTGAAGAAGCCTACGTCTCTTGATGAGCGTAGGCTTCTGTTTTTGTAAAAGTAATCCAGCGTACTGTGCGGTATTGGTGTCAAGGTGATTCCGGAATGAAGAACGCTATAGCTAGGATAGTGCTCCATGTGAATAGGGAGATCTATACTTAATATATTAAAAATATGCCAATCCGCTTACTTGGGATACTGTAGTTTCGATTTTATTTTTAACCTTGTAGGCATCATTAATTCTATGGCTATGTCATCACTGTATTATAGTAAATTGATCGCACTTGTTTTAGTTCTCTCAGGTACATTGCTCAACACCCAAAGTTGTAACAAATCGGTTCGACCCGGAGATCCGAAAGTATTGGTTTTTACAAAGACTTTGGGCTTTCATCACAGTTCGATTCCCACGGGGATAGCTGCCATTCAAAAGCTGGGAGATGAACATGGATTTGCCGTTGATACGACGACAGATGCGCGATGGTTCAATGAAGATAACCTAGGTCAATACGCATGTGTGATATTTCTCAATACGACGGGCGACGTACTCAACAACTTTCAAGAAGCAGTTATGGAACGTTACATCCAATCCGGAGGGGGCTATGTAGGTGTTCATGCAGCCAGTGATACCGAGTATGGTTGGAACTGGTATGGACGTATGGTTGGAGCCTATTTTATGAGCCATCCCGCTATACAGGAAGCCAGATTTACAATACACGACCGAGATTTTGCTGCTACGGATTTTTTTCCGGATTCGATATGGATACATACAGACGAACTCTATAATCTCAAGAACATTAATCCCGATGTGCATCTATTAATCAGCGTAGATGAAGCATCTTATCAAGGAGGAGCCAACGGAGACCACCACCCGATGAGCTGGTATCATGCCTACGACGGTGGTCGGGCATTTTATACAGCACTGGGGCACACGGATGAATGTTACTCCGAAGACTTTTTTTTACGACACCTCTTGGGTGGCATCCGTTATGCGATGGGCGATAACACCACTTTGGATTATTCTAAGGCTACTTCTGTAATTCCTCCGGATGCTGACAGGTTTTCTAAAAAACAACTCCTCTATGGTTCATTATACGAACCTACAGAGATGACAATACTTCCCAATAAGGACGTACTTATAGCACAAAGACGCGGTCAGATAATGCTTTACAATCACACGACCAAAGCACTGTCAGAGCTTGCAGATTTAAATGTTTATCACCAATCAGGCGTTAAGGGTGTCAATGCCGAAGAGGGCTTTATGGGCTTGCAGAAAGATCCCAACTATAGTCAAAACCACTGGATATATACATATTACAGCCCCAAGGGAGATAGTTGGGTCAATCGACTGTCCCGATTTCAATATAAAGACGGGGTATGGGATATGAATAGCGAACAGATCTTGCTCGATGTTCCGAGTCAGCGCAAGATATGTTGTCATACAGGTGGCTCTATCGCATTTGATTCAGAAGGTCTTCTATATCTTTCTACCGGTGACAATACAACACCATTTGATGAGCCCAATGCCCCATATGTAAGCAATGGCTTTGCCCCACTCAATGATGAACCCGGCAAACAACAATACGACGCGCGACGCAGTTCGGCCAATACCAATGACTTGCGTGGTAAAATCATCCGTATTAAGGTACATGCCGATGGCACTTATGAAATACCCGATGGCAATCTGTTTCCTAAAGGAATGGATAAGACTCGTCCAGAAATATACACTATGGGACATCGCAATCCATATCGCATCTCTGTGGATCCTAAGAATGGCAATCTATATTGGGGAGAGGTAGGGCCAGATTCGGACAAAGACGAACTTGAAACACGTGGACCAAGGGGCTTTGACGAGATGAATCGAGCAGATCGTGCAGGCAATTTTGGTTGGCCGCTATTTATCGCCGATAATCAGGCCTATCATGATTATGACTATAAAACAGGTCAATCGGATGGGGCTTTCGATCCATCCAAGCCCATCAACGACTCGCGCAACAATACTGGCCTAAGAGCATTGCCTCCGGCTCAACCTGCATTTATATCATATGATTATAAACGATCACCCTATATACCGGAATTAAAAAGTGGAAGCAGAAATGCAATGGCGGGTCCCGTTTATTATTCTGATTTATATAATGGCGATAACGTACTACCCAAGTATTATGACGGCAAGGTGATCTTCTACGATTGGATGCGTGGATGGATGAAAGCGGTAACTTTTTTCCCGGATGGAACATTTAATAAATTAGAACCTTTTGCCCCCGATATAGAACTTCACAATCTCATCGATATGGAAGTGTCAGAAGATGGTACGATATACTTACTCGAATATGGTAGCGGATGGTTTTCCAAAAATGCTGATTCCGGTCTCAG
>JAJRXG010000043.1 GCA_024276375.1 Bacteroidota bacterium
ACAGTATAGTACAGAACACCCGTACTCGTCAAGTCAGATCGCCGGAGTACGATCTCATTCATTCCTTTTGTGCTCCTCTGTTCTCTTGTTAATATCGTTTTGCCGGTGATATCGTAAATACGAAGTTTGGCCAAACCGTCTCCCGGTGTCTCAAAGCGAATAGTGGTGCGATCACTAAAGGGGTTTGGTTCATTTTGATGCAGAACAAAGGTTGAAGTAGAACCTTGATCAAACTCCAATTGTATCCCTCTACGATTCATATGTCGGTCATAGACCTCTGCAGGAGTTACTCCCGAATGAATCTTGATGGCATCACTGAGCAATCCATTTGTTCTAGATCTAAATGTCATAGTGTATAGTATCTGATCTGAAGTGACACCGGATGGATCGAACCATGCTGTTGTTATAATGTGATCATTGAGGATACCCAAGTTGTTTTCGGCCATTTCTATTGCTCCTGGTGTTACACTTTCAAATTCTAATCCGTCAATTTCCATGGTCAATTGATAGGCCTCTATATCTGTAAAGTCACTTGCGTAAATGGGAACATCGATCAATTGATTGTTGAACAAGGTTGCATTGCGCATATGCAAGGTTATAAATTCTGTATTTCTTGGTGCTGCATTCATTTGACTATTGGCTCGAGCATTGCCGCTTACATCGCCGATTTTGGCAGCTACAAAATCCTGACCATTGATATCATCTCTACCAAGTTTGACATTCAACTGATCTCTGAACGGAAATGGACTGTTGGTATTTTCAAATCTCTGCCCGGCATCGATAAATCTCCAACTGTCATTGTCCGGCAATTCTTTGTCAATGCCCAATACGAGACGACTCAATTGGGTGATATCCACCGCAGATATTCGTCCGTCATTATTGATATCTGCCGCGATTACCTGATAGGGATCATTGAGCAATCGAAGACCCAACAGGTGTTTTTGGATGAGTACAAGGTCAAGTGTTGAAACTCCATTGAGGTAGTCACCGTCCTTTTGGGCTCTTATGTCATAGTCTTCATAACAGAGCGCTTTAAATGCATACTGACCATTTTCTGTATTTCGAAGGGCGATGCCATTGTCAAGCAACACATCTACATCATCCACCATTTCTCCATCAGCAGTAGCAATAACACCTCTGATATATGCACTGTCTATTAAGGCATTGGGTGGAGTCGTAATAAATACATTGGGCTGAAGATTTGTAACATTGCTATTTCTCATAATGATGTCCGCAAGACGAGTATTTCGGATATCTTCTTTTTCTTCTGAAGACAAGGCTTTATCAATCAGGTAGAAGAATCGGTCACCATCTCTGATGGAAGTAAACTGTTCTTCTAAAATCGCTTTGACAGTTTCACCGAAAAGAGCATTGGGCATGGCATCTTCTGCTAAGAACCCTACCCATGGATCAATGTCGTCGATGTCTTCATACACAGATTCTATCACTTGATTTAACCACGGATTGCTCGTCAACTCCGAAAATTTTTCGACCGGAGCCAAGCCAAAATCCAAACGAACAGAATTGTAATCCGGCAATCCCCGCTCTCTCCCTCGAGTGATATTGATAGCTGCGAGATCAAGTCCTCCAGCGCCGGGAGGGCCAAAGAGAAAATTGCGTAGGTCATCTATCATTTTACAATCAAATGCCTGTTCCATCTGGGTACCCATCCCCTTGAGCAATGGATCAACTCCACCGTCTTTTCCGATTACATCAGGATTAAAAAAAGCATCTTTCAAGGACATATTCCCTTGAGGCATTTCTGTTCCATCATCATCCATTCTTATGATAGTGCTGTTGATCACTGTATGACCATAGCGGTAGGCTGCAGAGGAAAAAACATTCATGATGCCGGGATTGATCTCCGGATTAAATCCCTTGTACTCCGGTATATCAATACCCATTGTCGGTAGCCATTCCTCATATACGATGGCTTCCATATAGCCTCCGACGAGTTTTCGAGCATGTTGAAATATCTCCTCATCAGACCAGTTGGGATTTTCAATAGATAGGATATCACACAATCGGTTGTGCTCTCTGGCAAATATAGTATGCAGAGAAGTTAACATCGGATTTTCATTGGCTCGTATATCTCCTGCAACAAACCACTTGTCTATATATGGATTTGCCATCGCCATCTCAGGAGCATGGGCATCTATTTCGTCGTCATACTCTCCCGAAATGGTGTTGTATGGAAGTAGGTTGCCAGAGGACATCCTCAATTTTCCTCCTTCAAAACTGCGTAGCCAATCTGCTCGCTCTTTGCTCGAGCCATATACAGCAGAGCCATCAAGAAATGCTGTAATACCCGAAGGAAAGGATCTCGGATTGTCCGTATCTGTTCCGGAATTTGGATTGTAAGCCGATCGAAACATCGGAATGAAGGCTTGACCGGTGGATTGTGGATCAAAGTATTCATCACCGATGGGAACAGGAATCTGCATAGGTTGGTCAAAATCCTCCGGGCTCAAAGTAATGTCATGATCGATAAATTGACCCCACACCCATGTATAATCACTCAATTCCATAACATCTAAAATCGAACCATCTTGAGCAAATATTTCATTGCTGATAAACCTTGGATTGGGTCGTGATTTGCCTCCGACTTCTGAGATACCATCTTCATATCCTATGGCTACGACTTGCAATTGATCCGTACCTACAGCACCCCATTCAGGTGATTTTAGATTGTTGCCTTGTCCATCGAAGGATCTGTTCTCAGCATATATAGGCCCTTCAGATATAAAGACATTCTCTTGAATGTTTCTCGTACCGGAGTTGTCCAAAATGATATCCGCCAAACGTGTGTTTCTAATCTCTTCCTTTTCGCTATCGGTCAGAACGGGATCGATTTCAAAATAGAATCTGTCACCTTCTCTAAGCGCACTAAACTGTCGTTTAAGGATGGTATATATCGAAACTCCAAACAAGGCATCTGAAATCGGATCTTCAGAAAGAAATCCTACCCAAGGATCTATTTTATCTATGCTGCCATATACTCCCTTGAGTGCTTCTGTCAATGTCGTATCGGATGATATATCACTGAAATCCTCAATAGGAATCAATCCTATATCTCTCCTGACCGTATTGTAATCAGGGAGGCCTCTCTCTCTACCTCGATTGATATTTAGAGCAGCGAGATCCAACCCACCGGATCCGGGTGGGCCAAAGAGAAAATTCCTCAGATCATCTACCAGTTTGCTGTCCATGGCTTGATGAACTTGAACCGTCATGCCTTTCAGAAGTGCGTCGATGCCATGGCTATCCAGAATTACATCCGGGTTGAAGAACGCATTTCTCAACGCTATGGGACCCTCTTCTGTTGGATTGCCATCGTTGTTTAATCGCAAAAATTCTGAATTGATGAGTGTATGCCCATATCGAAAGGCCGCTGTTGAAAAAACATTTCTTATGCCCGGATTTACGGATGGATCATATCCATCATAGTGTCCCACATCGACGCCCAATGTCGGCAACCATTCGTTATAGATGATAGATTGAATTTTTCCACCTACTATTTTTCGAGCATGCTGATAGATCTGTTCATCGTTCCACTCGGGATTGGCACGCCCGATAATCTCGCACTGCCGGTTATGCTCTCTTACAAAAAGGGTCTGAATAGACGTTAACAAGGGATTTTCGTTAGCACGTACATCCCCCGCTACAAACCAGATATCAACATTCGGATTGACCATATCCATCGGCGGCGCATTTTCATCAGCTTCAGCCGAAAATTCCCCCGTAATGGTGTTGTATGGCAAAAGATTGCCCAGGGAAGTTTTTAGTTTACCCCCTTCAAAAGTCCTCAGCCACTGAGCTCTATTCTCGTCTGATCCATATATCACAGAACCATCAATGTATGCAGTGATAAATGAGGGAAAGGTACGTCTGTCATCGTCGCAACTACTTCCTTCTTTATTGAAAACAGACCGGTTCATATGTATTGCTACTGTTCCAGTGCTATCCGGATCAAAATATGGATCGCCCTTTGGTATGTCAATGCTCATGGGTTGATTGGGATCCTCCGGACTCAATGTAATGTCATGATCGACAAATTGTCCCCACACCCAAGCTATGTCCGTGAGCTTCAACGGATCCGGAATAGGCTTACTTTGACTGAATACCGCATTGCTTATCTCCCGTGGATTGGGTCGATCAAGTCCTGCAGGAACGGATAAACTGTCAGAAAAACCATTGCTTAACAAGGACAATTGATCCGTTCCTGTAGCGCCCCATGTAGGATGCAACAAATTGTTGCCTGTTCCGTCTATGCTTCTGTTTTGGCTACTTATGGCCGCACATAATATGAGCAACGGCAATAAACATAAGATTACCCGATTACTTCTTGTAAAATGATCCATACTTTTAAATTTCTACCATTGAAATCATTTAAACATCTGTTCTAAAATGACTTGCAAATAATTTGGCAATACGTTTTTAAAGGATTTCAATACTCCACAAATATTTTATTATGTCCTTGGAGCATGTTTATAGAGACTTACAGATTGATTCGTATATGAAAATAAGCGCTGTGTCTTACTGTAAATCACAGGGTATTCAGCTCCTTTCTAATTTAGTGCGAAGCATCATTTATTTCTTTTCTCTATCTACATTCTACTCACTTGACAGGACAAAGCAATGGAATTCTGACGTATCGAAATATGCTAAATGTCAACCTATAACATGTTCTTAATTTGATCCCATGTTTTATAGTCCTTTACTGGCAATCACTTTGTTGTACATTCTATATTTATGTAATATGAATGTGGACGAGTTTTTTTGGCCTGAATGTGGATAACGCACTTTAGATTCACAGTGTGGAAAGTATGACTAGTATGGTTTTGTAAACCAAGAGAGTTTGATTGTACAGTATATCGTATGAGTGACTCACGAGTATATTGGCATTTAGTTGGGCCTTATTCATGAGCCCTTGATTAAAATAATTATTTTACACAAAAATAATGTAGATGGAAAAAGTGGTATTGATAGCGGGTGCACGAACCCCTTTCTTGCGATCAGGTACGGACTACATGGATCTGATGTCTTATCAATTGGGTGGATATGCCATCCAAGGTTTGCTGGCTAAGACAGGTATTGCTCCCGATCTTATTGATGCAGTTATTATGGGCAATGTGATATCCAATATTCAAACCCCCAATGTAGCAAGGGAAGCAGCATTGATGGCTGGAATTCCCGAAACCACTCCATGCCGAACTGTGTCTCAAGCATGTATTTCCGCCAATAGAGCCATCGCCGATGCGTGTCTCGAAATAATGACGGGTAAATCCGAAATTGTTATTGCCGGAGGAGTAGATCTTACTTCAGACCCGCCTATACTATTTCCCCGCAAAATGCGCAAGAAGCTCTTCAACGCACAACGCAACAAAACCCTAGGAGACAATTTAAAATTCTTGACAACACTTCGGTTGTCGGACTTTAAACCCGAAGCCCCACTTGTTGCGGAATATACCACTCAACGGGTGATGGGAGCCGACTGTGACATCATGGCGGCACGATTTGAGGTTAGCAGAGAAGCACAAGATGCCTATGCCGTACGTTCTCATCAACTTGCTGCTGCTGCTCATGAGTCGGGATATTTGTCCCAAGAGATTGTAACGGTAAATCTCCCGCCTCATTTCAAATCAATACAGCGTGACAATGGTATAAGAGGTGACACTACTCTGGAGAAAGTATCGCGACTTCGTCCTGCCTTTGACAAGAAGTATGGTACCTTGACTGCTGCCAATTCATCTTTTCTGACAGATGGAGCCTCTGGAGTTTTGCTGATGTCAGCTGATAGGGCTCAAGAGTTGGGTATGCGACCTCAAGCCGAGATTTTAGATTTTGTTTTTACAGGTCAACGTCTCGAAGATGAGTTGCTGCTTGGCCCTGCCTATGCGGTTTCGGATTTGCTGAAGCGTCACCAATTGGCATTAGCCGATCTTGATGTGATTGAGTTTCATGAAGCCTTTGCGGGTCAGATACTGTCCAATCTCAGAGCCTTGGCTTCAGACACTTATGCCGTAGAAAACCTCGGTAGAATGAGAGCAGTTGGTGAAATGCCCATGGATAAGTTCAACCTTTGGGGTGGATCTCTTTCTATAGGTCATCCTTTTGGTGCAACCGGTGGAAGATTGCTCACTACAACAGCACATCGATTGCAAGAGGAGGAAGGTTCGATGGGGTTGTTAGCGGCTTGTGCAGCAGGAGCTCATGGACATGCCATGTTAATCAAGCGATTGTAAAAAAAATGGGGAGTGTTTTAATATACGGCTTGCTAATGAAGAAGGATGTGTTACAATCTGATAAATTGATTGATCATAATTAGTATCGTAAAATGAAGCTTGAAGATTTTATTAAAATAGAAATAAGGGATGGTATTGGAATCTGTTGGTTGGATCACCAATTTGAAAAGATGAATATCGTCTCGCCTGAAGTCATTGCCCTTTTTGATGAATTGGGGCCACGCATTACATCAGATGGTGCGATTCAAGCAGTCGTTTTAATCAGTCGAAAACCTGATTTTATGGCAGGTGCGGATATCAGAGCTTTTCAGATCGAACAAGAAGGTGACTTCCGACCTCATCAAGCACGCGGGCATGAAGCACTCATGCATATACAAGAATCCAATAAACCATTTGTAGCGGCCATTCATGGTGCTTGTGTCGGATTGGGGACGGAATTATCTCTTGCTTGCCATGGTCGCATCGCCGCTAGTTCTTCTACAACACGAATGGGTCTCCCCGAAGTACAATTGGGTCTTTTGCCCGGAGGTGGTGGCACTCAGCGATTGCCCAGATTGATTGGCATTCAAAAAGCCTTGGATATGATGCTCACAGGCAAGCAGATCGATTCTTATAGAGCCAAAAAGTGGGGATTAGTAGATGATGTGGTACCACAAGGCAAACTCCTGCAAGCGGCGATGATCATGGCGCATAGACTGATTGAAAAACCCATTGAGCGTAAATCAAAACTTACATTGGCAGAGAAGGTATTGCAAAGTAGTATAGGGCGAGGCATTTTGTTCAGCCAAGCCAGAAAGATGGCATTTAAAAAGTCCCAAGGCAATTATCCCGCTATTCCTGCTATCATAGATTGTGTGGAGACAGGTTATAAAAATGGAATCAATGCAGGATACCAAAAGGAGCTGGAGTTGTTTGAAAAATTGATGTTGACACCTGAGAGTGCCGGATTGCGTTCCTTGTTTTTTGCAATGGCGGACAATAAGAAAAATCCATATGAAGGTGCCCGCAATATCAATACTCTTGCGATGATAGGAGCAGGGTTTATGGGTGCAGGAATAGCCGAGGTGAGTGCTGTCAGCGGGATATCGGTAATACTCAAGGATATCAAGCAAGAAGTTATCGATTTAGCGTACCAACAAATATGGAAGAGCATTAGCCGACGCTTAAAGCGCAGATCAATCACCAAGATTCAAGCCGAACAGCAAATCGGAAATGTAAGTGGTCAATTGACTTATAAGAATTTTACTTCTGCTGATATTGTTATAGAGGCTGTACTTGAAGAAATGTCCTTGAAAAAGCAAATCATCGAGGATATTCAAGAGCATGGAAGTGATGAAGTGATTTTTGCTACCAATACCTCTTCTCTGTCCGTAACAGAAATGGCTGCTCATGCTCAGGTGCCGGAACGGGTTGTCGGAATGCATTATTTCTCTCCAGTCCCCAAAATGCCGCTGCTCGAAATTATAAAAACTAAGCAAACAGCCGAATGGGTCGTAGCCTCGTGCTATCAGCTCGGTATCCGGCAGAAGAAGACCGTCATTGTCGTCAATGATGGCCCGGGATTTTATGTCAATCGTATTCTCTCTCCTTATACCAATGAGTGTCTCCTGATGATTGATGAAGGTATTGCCATTGATGCTATCGATAAAGCCATGATCAAGTTGGGCTTTCCTGTAGGCCCAATCTCCTTACTCGATGAGGTCGGGCTTGACATCGCTGCTCACATAACTGATAGTTTCAGGGAGTTTGCGGCTGCAAAACCGGGTTTTGTTGTCTCCGATGCCGTTGTAAGAATGTACCAAGATGGACGAAGTGGCAAGAAAAACAGAATGGGGTTTTATCGGTATGATGCCAAAAATAAACGACGTGGGGTGGATACTAGTGCGTATCAATATTTTAAAGGTAGCGGTAATCAGAAGATTAATCTAACCGATATTCAGAATCGAGGTCTATATATGATGCTTAACGAAGCGGCACTTTGTCTTCAAGAGGGCATTATTACATCTCCAACGGATGGCGACCTTGGAGCTGTATTTGGCATCGGATTTCTTCCATTTACAGGAGGGCCATTTAAATTTATGGATCATTTGGGAGTAGTACAAGTTGTTCAAAGGCTCAATAAATTGAAAGATGCCTATGGTGAACGCTTTTCGCCTGCACCGATATTAACAACAATGGTTGCAGAGGGCAAGAACTTTTACGAGCCTTAACTGTGGGAAGTATTGCAGAAGCATATGACTGCAAATAAACTATAAGGCGATCCGTTCACTAATTCGACAATGATGACCTCGGCGTATCCTCGAGACAATGGATGTAAGTGTCCCCACTCTCGATTTGTACTTGAATATCTTATTAAAACTCCGGGCAGATTCTTGTTTCATTGTCATGCTCGCCTGTATATGCAATGCTCAATTCAAACATACCTTGACCCAATGTACTACCACTCAATTTGCGAAGGTGGGCATCATAGCTGAATCCGATCAACATACCATTCATTTCATATCCAGCAGAGAGAATAATGTCAGTGGGTTGGAAGGTGGTTAGATTATCTGATCCACGCAACCATGCCCCTAGATGCAGAGCTACACCATCGGAGTCAATAATGCGATATTTTATATTACTTCCTACGACAAAGGTCGAAAACTGTCCTTGCTTCAGATATATACCACGTGGTTGAAATGAAGTCGCATTGTTGAGGGGGATGGATGCTCCACCATGCAGCGAAAATTTGCTATCCAATCGATCGGTTTCAGAGATATTTACATACAGCGGGTCATTGTTGTAAAAACTGATATTGGGTCGGTTCCAATGTTGGATGGAAGCTCCCAAATACAACGATTGTCCACTCTTCTTCGTCATAGAGTAGTGCAATCCAATGCCGAGATCATTGTAGGCGAGACTATTGGCCGGTAGCGTTTCTTGTGTAGCTTCAGTATATCCGGTTGCACCATTCCATTGATCTCCAAAGGTAAGATCTTCATAATTGATGCCCCTCTGTGCAATACCCAATTGTAAACCTACGCTGAGGTACTGCCTATTCTCACTCGAAAGCAATTTGTGATAAGCACCAAAAAGAGATAGATTGTTGGTGTTGTAATCGATATTAGCAACCCTATCGGAGTAAAACATCATACCCACTGCAGCAAAATCATTGTCTTTGCTGTAAGCACCCCCGGCATTAGGTATTGTAAATTTTAAATCTCCGGATGCGGAGAAGGTTGTAAAGGGTTGCTCAATCGATCCACGCCATTGATCCCGATAGTTGGTCATGACGCGGTATGTACCGGCATGAGCACCGGTCAAAGCCGGATTAAGATAAAGGGGATTGGCATAAAACTGACTAAACTGAACATCTTGAGCTATAATGATTGAACTCCGGACAACCACTAATACCAATATCAATATACACAAGCAATATTTCATTAGAGATTATAAACGCAATAATTATGCACAAGGTATATCATCTGCGTTTGGAATTTCGCTGTAAGGCTCGATGTTCTTCTTCAACTATCTGATTTTGATGGATGAACTGTATGGCGCTATCTATGCTCATATGATGTTTATCCTCTTCTGTCATCAATCCGGACTTGTAGAGGATGTCTCTAACAACGCCCCGCGCTCCACATAGATGAAGATCTATGTCTTGAGATTTTAATTCTTGATCCAATTCTCCTAAAGCATGGATACCACTGCTATCAATGGTATGGATTGAGGTAGCATCGAGCACTAAGTGTTTGATAGGGATTTTACTTCTTTTGAGATAAGCTCGTATCTGGTCTTTGAAGAATCCCGCATTGCCAAAATAGATCATATCCTCAAACCTTAGGATGAGCGTATCATCTATGGATTCAACATCCTCAAATCTGTCTAAATTTCGATAGTAAGTCGTACCCGGAACCTTGCCAAGAATAGATATGTGTGGTCTTGAACTCTGGTACAAGACCATAAAAAGCGACAAAACAACACCGGTTGCTACACCTTCTCCAATACCCCAAAACAAAGTGATAAAAAAAGTTACAGCCATCATAAGCAAATCCATGCGATGTGTTTTCCATAGGTTTATAGCTTCTTGATAATCAAAGAGCCCAATAACAGCATTGACGATGATCGCAGCGAGTATAGCTCTAGGCATATAGTAAAACAGTGGAGTGATTACAAGCAAAGCCAATGCCATTATCAAGGCCGTCACTAACGAAGAAACTTGTGTTTTGGCGCCAGCTTCATTGTTGATCGCCGATCGTGAAAAACTACCCGAAGAAGGGATCGCCTGAAAGAAACCACCGATCACTTTGGCCATTCCGATGGCTTTCAATTCTTGATTTGTATC
The DNA here is from genome assembly GCA_024276375.1 of Bacteroidota bacterium. Lineage (GTDB taxonomy): Bacteria > Bacteroidota > Bacteroidia > Chitinophagales > Saprospiraceae > JAJRXG01. Next base: position 10,573 of record JAJRXG010000043.1, read on the forward strand.
AATGGGATCTTCCGGATGTTTGCTCTCTAGCATTTTGGCTATGGACATGCTCTCTACAATGCCGATGATCGCAACTGCCCAGATCGTCGGCATTAAAATATTGAGTGTCGAAAAAGAAAAATCGGGCACTCTAAATCCAGGCAATCCACTTGGCACAGTACCGATTATCTCTAATCCGGATTGATCCCACCGAAATATTCCTGTCAATGCAGTTCCAATCAATACAATGACTATCGCTGCCGGGAAGGTTCTTTTGATCCTCTTGGATACAATCATTATTATCAAAGAAATCAACCAAACCAAAAAGGTAATGAGATGTGCTTGATCCAAGTGTCTGAGGCCATATAGCAATGAATGAAAGGTGTCCAGACGGGGTATCCCTATACCTAAAATATCTTTGAACTGGGACACAGCGATGATGATAGCTGCTGCTGATGTAAGCCCTGCAATCACAGGGCGAGATAAGAAATTGACCAGAAACCCAAATCGAAAAACCCCTAAAAAAAACTGTACCACTCCGATATAGAAGCCCGCAGTGAGGATGAGCATAAGATAGTATTCGGTGCCCGCTTCGGTGATCTGACTAACACCTGCAAATATCACTAATGTAGATACAGCAACAGGACCGATAGACATCTGCCTAGTGCTACCCATGAACGCATAGATAATGAGCGGTATAAATCCGGCATACAAACCATAGATGGGAGCTACTCCGGCAAGCATCGCATAGGCCATGGCTTGAGGTATTAGCAGTACACCTACCGTTAGCCCTGCCAATAAATCATCCTTGAAAAATGATCTTCGGTAACCCTTAAGAGAGTTAATCAGTGGTATGTAGCTCGATATTTTAATAAGTGTCTGTATGATTGAAGGTGCAAAAATAGGGAACTTAAAGGGGTCTTGGTTAACAATATTGTATCCATATGACTTTGTCCTATGTCGAGACTTGCTATCTTCACCTAGGTATGCGCCGTGCAATGAGCATTTATTCAACACTTTTGGCCGCCTGTAGCATCCATGCCAAACCATCATGTCAATCAAAATTGGTTACCCAACTCTTGTTTGGAGAAAGAGTTAAAGTGATCCGCAGGGACAAAGGATCTTGGGCTCTTATTCAATGCTTGAATGATGGAAGTGAAGGATGGATCAATTGGCACCAACTCATCCTAATAAAACAAGAGCATCAATCGGTTTCAATATGCTTAGATTTGATCGGTACGGTTTTCTCTGATCATCGCACCACACTTCTGACTATGGGTGCAGAATTGTATGACTTTGATGGTATGACGGGTAAGATCAATCAAGAAAAATTTCGATTTTCAGGTCAGGCCATTGACCGTGATATGGCAAGCCCTCAATCTGATTTTATCGCTCGCATAGGACGCAAGTTGTTGAATGTCCCTTACATGTACGGTGGGCGAACACCTCTGGGGATAGACGCCTCGGGTTTCACTCAATTGGTATTTAAGTGTTGTGGTATCAACTTAAGCAGAACTTCAAAGCAACAGAGCGAAGAGGGTCAAGTTGTTGACTTTATTTCGACAGCTCAACCTGGAGATTTGGCATTTTTTAATACGCATACTGAAGATATCGATCATGTAGGCATACTCATTGGAGAAGGTAAAATCATCCATGCCTTTGGACAGGTTAGAATAGACAAAGTAGATCACTATGGGATATTTAATGCACTAAGCGAACAATACTCCCATCGTCTGAAAATCATCAAGCGAATGACTAAAAGTATCAAATTAGCAATTCCATGATAACAACATCCTTCCACTTTTCTTGGATAAAGCCGATCTCTTTTTGGATACCTACAATGCGATAGCCCATCTTGAGATTGTAATTGATACTTACTTCGTTTTCGGCAAATATACGCGCCAGCAAATAGTGATAATCCAATTCCTTGGAGCGTTTGATTAAGTGTCGCTTTAGTCGAGATCCATATCCAGCCTTCAAGTGTTGAGGATGCAGATATACCGATGTCTCACCTGCAAAGCGATATCCAAGTTTAGGACTGTAAGACTGAATGAGCCCCCATCCGATTGTCTTTTGAAGTACAGTAATAACCCACAGTTCTTCTCTTTCGCTTTTATTGTGTAAAAACATCTCGTAAAATGTTGCTGACTTAGGTGCTGTATCAAATGTGCTCTTACCCAAATAAAAGTTATAGATCGTAGCTATCTGTTGACAATCCGAATTTTTCGCCTGACGGATATTTATAAGCGTGCTGTATGTCTTGGGCATATCTCTTTATTACGGGTGTGAATATCGCACAACAATTTGTTTTCCCTTTTAAAATGACAATAAATCAGCATATAGTTTGACGCATTTCAATGCTTAAAAAGTCAATTTTCATTTTTCATAGATATTATTAAAGTAAATATTCTTAGTTTTACCACAAATTGATCAATAATAAATATATGAAAAGGTTGTGTGTGTTAGGATTGGGCAAGGTCGGAACGCTAGTAGCGATATTGTTGAGCAAGCGTTTTGAAGTAACGGGTGTGGATAAAAAAGCTCCGCACTATGACTTGGATATGCCTTTTAAAATAGCCAATGGTGATCTATCGGATACGTTATTTTTGCAGACATTGTTGAAGGATTTTGATGGTGTAGTTTCGGCACTTCCGTATTTTCTGAACAAGCAAGTTGCCAAAGTGGCACATGATCTTGGTTTGCATTATTTTGATTTAACGGAGGACGTTGAGACGACAAGTTATATCAGATCTTTATCCCCAACGTCCAGAGGTGTTATGGCACCACAATGTGGCTTGGCACCAGGATTTATCGGTATTGTTGGAGCTCATTTAGCCAATGGATTTACCAAGTTGCGCGATATAGAGTTACGCGTTGGAGCCCTTCCCCGGTATCCCAATGGGCTATTGGCCTATTCATTCACATGGTCTCCTGAAGGAGTGATCAATGAGTATCTCAATGATGCTGAAGTGATACATAATGGCAAAAGAAAAATGGTGCCCTCTCTGGACGGTATAGAGTATATCAATATTGAGGGTCAAGAGTTTGAAGCGTTTAGCACATCCGGCGGCTTGGGTACTATGTGTGAGACTTATGAAGGTAGATTGGATACCTTAAATTATAAGACTATTAGATATCCAGGACATGGCAAGTTGATGAAATTTTTGATGTATGAACTCATTCTGAAGGAGCAAAAAGAATTGTTGACGGATATTTTGTACAAGGCGAAGCCCCCGGTTCAAGACGATGTTGTTTATGTATATGCCGTTGTTGAAGGATGGAAAAACAAGCGTTTATTGAGAGATGAGTACTTTGAAGCATTTCACCCAATTGAGATCCAAGGGAGTATGTGGCGAGCGATCTCATGGACGACGGCAGCGTCGATAGCAGCTGTTGTCGAAATGGTTCAGGACGGATCCCTTCCGGGCCAAGGTTTTATCAAACAAGAGGATATATCATTTGATGACTTCTTGCGCACGGACAACGGAGCGCTATACAAACACCACACACGAGTATAGCATACCTGTAAGATGGTATATGGCATGGCAGTGATGTTTCAATATAATCACTATCATAGGAGGTGTGAGAACAAAAACCATATGGATAGACTTACTACATATAACAAGGTTTAATATTTTTAAAACATAGGCTACTATTTGGCAGATAATAACATGCTATTATTCCTCGGATAGTCCTCCTTCTTATTGCGAAGAATGATTCGATCGTTGATAGGATTGATCCATGTAGGAATAGTAGTAAATTGAACATGAAACAAACAACAATGATTGAAGAAGTAATAGCACGTTTGGGTCTCAAAGGACAAGTAAATGGCATTTCTACAGGAATGAATTCCTGGCAAGGAGGAGGCACATTATTAAGAATAACATCTCCCGTTGATAACGAAGTCATTGGGTCAGTGTACCAAGCTGATGTCAAGGACTACAACAGAGTCATGGAACAATCTCAAGAAGCTTTCTTAGCTTGGCGTATGGTACCGGCACCACAACGGGGAGAGATCATACGGCAGATAGGTGACAGCCTCAGGGCAGCCAAGGATGATTTAGGAGCCTTGGTGAGTTATGAAATGGGGAAGAGCTTACAAGAAGGACTTGGAGAAGTTCAGGAGATGATCGATATCTGTGACTTTGCAGTGGGATTGTCTCGTCAGCTCTACGGATTGAGTATGCACTCCGAACGTCCCAATCATCGTATGATGGAACAATGGCATCCATTGGGCGTCGTTGGGATAATAAGTGCATTCAACTTTCCGGTGGCGGTATGGGCATGGAATGCAATGATCGCATGGGTTTGTGGAGATGTTTGTATTTGGAAGCCCTCTGAGAAAACTCCATTTACAGGTATCGCATGTCAGCATATTATCAGATCAGTTTTGGTGAAAAACAATGTTCCCGAAGGAGTTAGTGGATTGGTTATCGGGGGCAGAGATATCGGCAAAATGATGGCCGAAGATCCGCGAGTAGCGTTGATATCGGCTACTGGCTCTACACGCATGGGCAAATCTGTAGGTGCTGCTGTCGGTGCTCGATTGGGCAAATCTATCCTCGAATTGGGAGGAAATAATGCGATCATCGTGTCGGATCAGGCTGATCTGAAAGTAGTAATTCCTGCAGTGGTATTCGGAGCGGTAGGAACAGCAGGGCAAAGGTGTACTTCTACTCGTAGATTGATTGTCCATCAATCGATATATGACACTGTGATCGACCAACTTATCGCAGCCTATGGACAGATCAAAATAGGCGATCCATTGGATTCTAAAAACCATATGGGACCATTGATCGATCACGATGCCGTAAAAGGATATCAAAACACAATCAGTATAGCCCAAGAAGAGGGTGGAAAAATATTGACAGGAGGAAAGGTATTGTCGGGCTCAGGGTATGAATCCGGGTGTTACGTTACACCTACGATCATCGCGGCTTCCAAAGATATGCCCATCGTCCAAAAGGAGACTTTTGCGCCGATATTGTATGTCATGAAGTATGATACGTTGCAAGAGGCGATCGAGATACACAATGCCGTACCGCAGGGACTATCTTCTGCCATCTTTACCCTCAATATGAGGGAGTCTGAAATGTTCCTCTCTTGTTGTGGATCGGATTGTGGTATTGCAAATGTCAATATAGGAACCTCTGGTGCAGAAATTGGAGGGGCATTTGGCGGTGAGAAAGAGACTGGGGGAGGACGTGAATCCGGGTCTGATGCCTGGAAAGCATATATGCGCAGACAGACCTGTACGACCAATTATAGTACAGAATTGCCTCTGGCTCAGGGCATTAAATTTGAGTTGTAAAAATACTTTTTGTTGATGTATGCTGTGACATCTTGAGTGATTCGATTCACCCTTTGATACTTTTGCCAAATGGGGGGTTGCGTTTAAAAGCACAACCAAAATCCACCATACTCTCCGTTTTTTGAACTCCTTTAATCTCTTCAATTTTGGTGTAAAGTAGATCCCTCATGTGTTCGTTGTCACGTGCGACAATTCTAAGAAAGAGTGTGTACACTCCACTGATGTGATAACATTCAGTAACCTCAGGGATCTTTTTGAGTTCTTCGATTACTTGATAGGTATCACTTCCATCGTGCAAAGTGATTCCGGTAAATGCTCCCCATTCAAACCCCAATAATTTTTCATCAATGACGATACTATGATGCTTGAGAATACCCTCTTTTTTGAGCCGTGTAACTCGTTGGTGTACCATGGTGTTGGATATATCCAATTCCTCTGCAATCTGGGAGAATGGTTTCTTACCGTCTTTTTCCAAATGTTCTAAAATACGGATATCATACGAATCTAAGGTGGTTTTCATGATGTGTACATTGCGACGTTGCAAAGTAAGAAAAAATGTAGCTTGATGTACCCTAAGGCGTGTATCGCTAGGAGTTTTATGACGTATTCAAGTCTGGAGATGTAAGTGACAGGCCGATCATTACAGTGACCGTATTGAGAGCAGTATTTTGTTTATGGCATTGACTATCTGCTGGTATGGTAGCACCATTGTGGGAAATATATTTGAAAACCCTAACTTAATGGCATTGACTATCTGCTCGTATGGTAGCCCTGTGACGTTTATCTTTTTTCGTCTTTTTTGATTGGAGAAAAAAAGAACATTAATGAGCGATGTTTGAATTTACTGATTCTTATCAGATGATTGTGGTATAGAATTCATCTTCGCTATTTATTTCGTTCTGTAGAGCCATGCTGCTATCATGAAGATTGCTGAAAATTCTTCGTATGCGATCCAAGTGAATCGGATACATCAATATATATTCTAGCTCTTCTAAGTATTTTGACCCAATATCGCCCCACTTGTAGGAGATTTCATATTGATCGTCGGCGATCTTGAGAGTGTATTTTGAATCGTGCAACATCAATGTGCATTTGTAGTGAATTACGTTAAATTCCTTGGCAATACGCATATTATTGAGAGGTGATTTGATCTGTAATAAAATTATAAAGCGCCAATGACCTGGGGGATTTCTCTAGTAGAAGACGATGTTTTTCTATGGTAGTCCAATCTCCCCGGAAGGCCGGACCGGTCTGGAATGTCTTAGGCGTTTTGCCTTCTTCCAGACGCAATACTGTCTCTTTTATCAATGGTATCAAATACTTAAAATTCAATTGATTATCCTTGCAGTATTCATGTGCCACTTGAAATATATGATTCGTAAAATTGTTGACCATCACTGCGGATAGATGTAGTTGGGATCGCTGGATATCCGATACCGCAATCACCTCATCACTAATATACCGCGCCAGTGATTGCAAGAAGTCGGACGAGGTTGGGTTATGGCAGGTGACAAAAATGGGCACTGTGCGCATCTCTATGGAGCGATGAATAAGAAAAGATTGCAAGGGATAGAATACACCGTATTGTTCCTTATCCTGAAGTACAGATACGGAGATACCTCCTGAAGTATGAACTACAATTGCCGATTGACTTACACGCTTTGGGATTTGATTGGCGACTGATTGTATGGAGTTGTCACTAACCGCTATAATAACTACATCCGCGGGGGATAGATCACTGATATGAGGTATATACTGAGCTTCAACAGCTTGACTCAGTTGACGGCCAAGCGCCTCATTTCTATTATGGATTTCAAGGATCTCAATGCCCGCCGCATAAAAGGCATGTGCGAGATGGTGGGCAAGATTGCCCGCTCCGATAAATGAGATCATAGGCTTAATCACTTCTTTTTGTCTCTTGGCTTACCAATGAGCTCCAAGTATCCATCTACTTTGTCATTGGGTACAGCGATGGCGAGATGATACTGCTTGATTTTCCATCCCGCACTTGTTTTGATTACTACACCGGATCCTCTACAGTCTCCCATCCAGGTTTCCAATATCTCGTCAAACCATCCGATGGTTTCATCATTGTTAAACGTAATATTGCGCTCCTTAGGGATAAAGTTCCATGCCGATTCGCGATCAAAATACTCTTTAGACCATTCTTTCATTTCATTGGTGCGCCATCTTTCTGAAGCATCAGTACCGATGTATATTCCATCCGGTGTCATGGCTCCAAAAAATACATCCTCGTCCGCAACAGCGGCTGCATGATGCCATCGATCCATCAAGTTATTGACCTCTTGCCTCGACTTGGTTTTACAACCGGCTATCCTCCTTGTATCTGTTATACTTGTTATAGCCCAATTGCCATCGATGTGAATCAATTCAAATACATTGACTCCACAATGACTCAATCGCTCATCAATGTAAAATGAGTATTCCGTCCAAGCGATGGCCATCGGATAATCAATATTGATATCATATGACCAGATTTTTTCATCCCACTTCACCGTACGCGGGGTTCCAATCGCCGTAATAAACTCTTTGATTGAAGTAGTACGTTTTTGTGCTTTTCCCTCTTTGTTAACATAAATGCTCGACAATACAGCACCTTTGACAAGGACCTCTTGCGCGGATAGGCTATCTACATCACGCATCGCTGCAATCAGTTGGTCAATACTCGCTTTGATAGCCGTTTCTGCCTCAGAAAGCTGACCCAAACATTGTAGCGAGCATATCATTAACAGCAGTGATAACAATCTTGATGTTCTCATTTGTTTAGTTTTTGACCGTTCAGAGGACAATTTAGACAATTCAACTTATTTCGGCTTCACTTCTATATGAGACGATGGATATTGCAGGTATTATTCGTCATCAAAAATGCCAAATTTAATTATTTCACACCTAAAAAAGAGTCACCATGAAAAAGGTAATTTATTTTGTTCTTTTATCAATCACTTTCATTTTGAATACATCCGCTCAAGAGATGGTCACCGTTCACAAAAATGCTACTTCTATTGATGATCATAGCGTCACCGAAGTCAATGATTTATCAGGAATAGAGGAGATACGCAACCATCTGTTGAAAGATCAGCGCTTGCGCAAAATCATATCCGAATACGGATCGAGTGGTCGTATGAACATCGCAGTAAAAGTCGATATCAACGGCAATATATCTGACGTGCGTATCAAGGATATATTCTCTATCGAACATCAACAAGAACTGTTGAACTCCTTGAGCAAACTCAAGACGGTTCGTCCGATCACGATGAATGGCGTAAAAGTTGCTCGCAAGGTGATCATACCCATTAGATTTGAATAGAGATACTTATTAGAAAGAACAGTTTATTTTTGTTAGTAAAGTTGTGGAGATCTCGAGGGGTCTCCACATATTTGTTTACCATCTTGAAATCTTAAAACCTGCTTTGATTAAAATATGTAAAGAATATCTGGCATTTGATGATCGGCTCCTGCTATTGATCGGCATACCTTTTCTTAGTTTTTTGATGCCTTTCTTGTTGCAGTACGAGGGTAAGGTGAGCATAGAAGAGGATTATTGGACATGTCATGTCCCCAATAGTATCATGTATGTCACAACTTTCTGGTTGTTCTATCGATGGTTATTGATATTTCTAAGACGTAGGTATCCTTCGTTTAAAGACACCTTCAGGCGTAACGTCATTCAATATACCATCATACTGGTGACGGTTCCGATTATCAAAGCAGTACTGTCAACGATGCTCAATTATTTATTGGTACATTGGCTGGGTATGGCGGCATACCAAGTGCCATTTACGATTGCCAATACAATGACGATTTATTTTCCATCGATATTGATTCTAGTTATTTATGAAGCAGTCTTTTTCTTCGAACAGTATAAAGAAGTATCCATCCAACGTGAAAAACTAGAGAAAGTCCATGTAGAAACCCAGTTAGTGCATCTGCGCAATCAGATCAATCCACATTTTTTATTCAATAGTCTCAGTGTATTAAATAACCTCATCGCCAGTGATCCCGATTCAGCGATGGCATATCTTGACAAGTTGTCCAGATTTTACCGGCAGACGGTAGCCGTCGAAGGCGAAAAACTTACCCCCATCAGTAGCGAGATTGAAAGAGCCAAGCTCTATGGTGATCTATTGCAGGAAAGATTTAGAGATGCATTGACACTTCTTTTTGAAGAAGTGGACTCCACGATTGCTAAGATTCCCGTATTGAGTCTGCAGTTGCTGATTGAAAATGCCATAAAGCATAATATCGTATCTCGTGAACAACCACTGGAGATTCATATCAGATTGACATCGGATGGAAAGTATATTGTGGTCTGCAATGATCTGCAACCTAAGTTGACTGTTGTCAATAGCACCGGTATAGGTCTTGATAATATCAGGAAGCGCATCGCCTTTTTTACCAACCAAGAACTGATTGTTAAGCAATCAGATCGGCAATTTTGTGTTCAATTGCCCCTTATATTTTAAACACGTATGAAGATTGCCATTATAGAAGATGAAATTAATGCTTTTGAGCATTTGTCTCGTTTGTTACAACAGATCGATACAGATATCGTAGTCGATAAGCATTGTGAATCCATTAAGACTTCTGTCATTTACTTATCTGCACAACCACAGATCGATTTGATTTTTATGGATATCCAACTCGCCGATGGATTGAGTTTTGATATTTTTGATCATATATCGCTGGATATTCCGGTCATCTTTGTGACAGCATATGATACTTATGCCATAGATGCTTTTAAGGTACATAGTGTTGATTACTTGCTCAAGCCTATTCGCAAGGAAGACTTACAAAAGGCCATAGAGAAGTTTCATTCCTTCTTTCAAGGAGTGAAGAGTCAAAATATCTCAGAACTGCTGGAATCTCTTCAACTAGGCGGTTTGAACAACAAAAAGCGATGTTTGGTAAAAAGAGGAAATCACTATGAGTATATTGATATCAATACGATTGCTTTTGTTCACTCGCAAGACAGCATCACGTTTCTATACACGATGGATGGTCAACGATGGATGTATGGCAAAACCGTTGAACAATTGATCCAAAATTTGTCAAGCCAAATGTTTTTTCAAATAAGCAGGCGTACGATCGTTCATATCCAAAGTATTAAGGAAGTACATCCGTACATGAATCAACGCATGGTTGTCAAACTGCACAAGGGTCTCGGAAGAGATTTTCAGTTGCTTGTGAGTAGGGGACGCGCTACAGCTTTTAAAAAATGGTTAGACAAGTGAATTTTTGATCTTTTTGCTTTTAAATGTACATCTTCTCGTTCGAAATGATGGCTATCAATATGAAGCCATTAATTTTGTGCGGCAGTAAGGAACATTTATGAGCAAAATAACAACAAGGTATAATCCCAAAGATGTAGAGGATCGTTGGTATGCATATTGGGAAGACCGGGGATACTTTTATTCGGAGCCCGATGATCGAGAGGCATATAGCATAGTTATACCGCCACCCAATGTCACAGGTATTCTGCATATGGGACACATGCTCAACAATACAGTCCAAGACATCTTGATCCGTAAGGCGCGATTGGATGGAAAAAATGCTTGTTGGGTACCCGGGACAGATCATGCTTCTATTGCTACTGAGGCCAAGGTGGTTCGAATGTTGAGAGAACAGGGTATCAAAAAATCCGACTTGACACGAGAAGAATTTCTTGATTATGCTTGGGCTTGGAAAGAGAAATACGGTGGACTCATTCTTCAACAATTGCGCAAGCTTGGAGCATCTTGTGACTGGCAACGTACGGCCTTCACAATGGATGAGTCAAGGTCTTCGGCTGTTATCCAAGCGTTTGTGGATCTGTACAACAAGGGCAAATTGTATCGTGATTATCGCATGGTAAATTGGGATCCACAAGGTCAAACAGTACTCTCCAACGAAGAAGTAATCCATAATGAAGAAACCACGCAGTTGTGTCACGTGAGGTATCAAGTTGAAGGTACAGATGAGTATATCGTCATCGCAACGACTAGGCCGGAAACCATCATGGGAGACTCAGCGGTAGCTGTCCATCCTGTAGATCCACGTTATGAAAGATACAGAGGAAAGAACATCATCGTACCCATTGTCCATCGTATTGTACCGATCGTCTATGACGACTATGTTGATCGGGAGTTTGGTACCGGGGCTTTAAAGATTACTCCCGCTCATGACCCCAATGATTATGAGATCGGCAAGCGGCATGATTTAGAGACGATCAATATACTCAATCCGGATGGAACACTCAATGCAAATGCAAAAGTCTATATCGGTGAAGATCGTGAGATCGCTCGCAAAAAAATCATCAAAGATTTAGAGGCTTCCGGCCAACTGGTCAAAGTCGAGGATTATCTGCATAGTGTAGGCAGATCCGAGCGCACGCAAGCAGTTGTTGAACCCCGCCTGTCCCTTCAGTGGTATGTCGATATGAAGTCCTTGGCAGAGCCTGCTTTGAAGGCTGTGATGACGGATGAGATTGAGTTTTTTCCCAAACAACAGAAGAATACCTATCGTCATTGGATGACCAATATTCGGGACTGGTGTATCTCCAGACAATTGTGGTGGGGACATCGTATTCCGGCATATTATTTTAAGGACGATGTATATGTAGCCGTGACCAAGGATGAAGCTTTGGAAGAGGCAAGACGTAAGCATGGGGCAGATATTTCGGCCGATCAATTGACACAAGACGATGATGTTCTGGATACGTGGTTTTCTTCTTGGTTATGGCCGATAACCTGTTTCAACGGCTTCGAAAGTCGCCGTGAATTAGAATATTACTATCCGACGAGTATTTTGGTCACGGGTTGGGATATTATATTCTTGTGGGTGGCGCGTATGGTGATGGCAGGATATGAATGGGAAGGGGTAAAGCCATTCCATCAAGTATATTTTACCGGTATGGTTCGGGATCAACAGCGGCGCAAAATGAGTAAATCTTTGGGCAATAGCCCGGATGCCTTAAAGTTGATTGCAGATTTTGGTGCAGATGGAGTTCGATTTGGTGTATTGTCTTCAAGTCCTGCAGGTGGTGATCTGTTGTTTGACGAAAAGCTATGCGAACAAGGACGTAATTTTTGCAACAAGATGTGGAATGCTCTACGTTTGATCAAAGGATGGGATGTTGCAACAACATCGGCACAACCCCAAGAGGCGGTTTATGCGGCACAATGGATCAATAGCAAGTTGAATCAACTCATCCATGAGACCAATAAGGATTATGAGGATTATCGTCTCTCGGATGTGACTATGAAGCTTTACTCCTTTGTTTGGAATGACTTCTGCTCTTGGTATCTCGAGATGATAAAACCTGCATACCGTGCTTCTATAGATCCCGAGACCTTGGAGGATGTGGTGAGGGTTTTTGAGAAAATCTGCTCCTTGTTGCATCCCTTGATGCCATTTATTACAGAAGAAATATGGCATCATCTCCGAGACCGTCTAGAAGGAGATGATTGCATGGTTTCTCAGTATCCTCAAAGCAAGACCATCGATCATACTATATTGCAGAAAGTGGAATCACTCAAACATATTGTTTCTACCGTAAGGGAAACCCGCAATGCCAAGCAATTGAAGCCCAAAGAACCCCTCAATCTTTATGTAGAAGCAGCTCCATACAATCTTGTAAAGAATGACCACCTCGCTATACTGATGTGCAAGATGGCATTTCTCGATTCTGTCAAGATCGTTACATCCCTTCCGGAAAATGGATCCAGTCTGCTCAGTGACAATGAGAAGTACTTCCTCCAGTATGATGTTCACGTCAATCCGGAGGAAGAGAAAAATCGAATCGAAAATGATCTTAAATACGCTCGGGGATTTGTAGATTCTGTCTCCAAAAAGCTGTCCAATGAGCGCTTTGTTAACAATGCGCCCGTAGATGTTGTAAATCGAGAGAAAAAGAAACTCGCCGATGGGCTTGACCGTGTCCGTATCCTCGAGGAAAATCTCAAAAAACTAGCAAAATAAGGGTTATAAAACACTTGTTTTATTTCAATTATATGTAAAAAGCTCATACATAAGTGCTTTTCGATCAGTTGGCAACAAAGTCAGCTAGATAAAATGTAAGAATTACCCGGACTTTCGTCTTGCCTTCCCCTATCGGCATTCTAACTTTCGTCTTTGAAACAGGTGTGCGCTGTCCAAATCAACCCCAATAGTGGCGAGTATTTGGATAGAATTGGCCTCCTATTTTTTGGACTTTAAACATCCTATTTAAGCAAAGTTCTGATACATCCTCTAACCGATTTTTTAAGGACGTGTCAGATCAAGAATAAAACCATAACGATGAAAAGGACTACCTTCCAAGTAGAGACTCCCAAGCTCTATGCTGTCCGATCCCTAATCCTGACAACATTCTTGATTGTTGGATTACATCATTCAGGCAATAGTCAATGTCAGACGGGGTGCTCTATCTCCTGTCTTCCCAATGTCAATGTCGTGTTGGCCCAAGGTACTTGTGAAGCACTTATTTTGCCCTCCAATGTAAGTGCTGCAATCTCTTTGGCATGTAATGATGAATATCTCGTAGAACTTAGAGATAGTGACGGCAATATCATACCCGGCAATATTGTCAATGCGAGTCATGTGGGACAAGAAGTTACATTTTATTTGAGTAATGTCGTCCTAGGCTGCAAGAACTTTTGCTCCGGGAAGATCATCGTCGAAAACAAAAATACACCGCCGGTGATGACCAGTACCATACAAGGCATGTGTGGATCGGGTGAGCTTGTTTTTCCTTCGCTGGATGAGGTACGCTCCAGGCTAAATCAATTATGCACTGTCCCTGTATCGGACTTGACAGAGGACATCAGTACCTTAGGAGATAAATGTACAGGTCAGATGACCATCAGAAGAGTACATGGAACGGTCAATATTGATGGCATAAAAAAGGTGTTGGTTGCCATAGATACGGCCATCCTGATGGTACTTGATACAACTATGATTGAGTGTCCCGGATCTGCGGTATTTGATGAAGCCCTTGAGATTGATTGTAGTGCAACAGACGAGTATCCCAGCCCGCAAGTGATTGCGAAGCTCTTCAATGATAAATTGGCTTATCCTTGGATAAACAAAGGCAAAATCGAAACAAGAAGAGATACTTTTCAAGTGATAGATTCTATTGTACAGACGATTGTCAATACCAATATCAATATCGATGGAGTATGGGTGATTTTTCCGGTTGTTAACAAGGATACGGTATATATGGACAGTATAGTTGTTGACAGTACACAGGTGTATATACCTATAAAAAACGGAGCTACTGATTGTAATATCACTACCAAATATGCAGATATCACCTATGATGGATGTACGGGAGAAGCAGCAAAAATATTGAGAGAATGGACGATATTGGATTGGTGTACTGGTCAAATAAAAATCTGCCAACAGTGGATAGTACGTACTGACAATACGGCTCCTTGGATTGATATTCCGGAGCCTTATATCGTAGTAGATGTTACACCTTGGACTTGTAAAGCTAGTCTGAATCTCGCGGATTATTTTACAGTCAAAGGAGGCTGTACTGAAGTAAAATATTACTTGGATGTCAGTGAAGGAGTCTTGGACGGTACATATCTCACCAACCTCATGTTGACCGGCAAGCCCGTGTATGTAACCATTGAGGCGCGCAATGGATGTTTGACAACGTCGGTTGCAAGCATCCAAATCCTTGTCGCCGACATGAGCGCTCCCGTGGCCATAGCCACTGACCAAGTGCAAGTGACATTGACAGGCGATCCATACAATACTGAGATCGGTGTGGCTAAGGTATATGTAGATGATATCGATGCAGGGAGTCATGACTCTGGATGTGGAGCTGTATCGACGTGTATTCTCTTAGATGAAGAGCTTCAAGATCCGCTTATCGTCAATGGCAGGCATATCACAGATAGTGATGGCAATCTGCTATACAATCAACATCAATGTGGAGATCCCGATGGTATCTATGTTGTACGAACATATGACAAAGGCGTCGAACGTATTGTTGCCCGGATTCCATATGTGATCTGTAAGCCCCATGTCAAGTTCTGTTGTGATGACATACCCGGAGCCAGAGTAGCACTAGTAGTAAGCGATGATAGTCCCTATTCGGCCGATGGATTTAGTTGGAGCGATGTCAAAGTTGAAGACAAAAGTGTACCCATAATAGATTGTCAGGATATAGAGGTCGATTGTGGGTATAGTTATCATCCCGATGATATCGGTTATCCCAAAGTATATGACCCCATTTGCCGAAAGGCAGAATTGTCCTACATTGATGATGAAAATGTAGATGCATGTGGTCAAGGATCTATATTGAGGATCTGGTTTTATGGCGATGAAGCGATATGTGCTCAGCGCATCACATTTAGAATCAAAGATGCCTTTGATCCTAAGTTGATCAAATGGCCAAAACATTATAATGATGATACGGAACTAGGGGTGCGTCGTGAATGCGAGATACTGAAGGATGCAGATGGTAATATCATCTATGACTATACCTATGATAATAAAGGTAATATCACTGACAAAACACCCCGAAAAGGTATCTTAGAATACAGTGAGTATATTCAGATGGGAGCTGCATTTGAATGTGGAGTGACTGAAGAAACCGGAGTACCGGTATGGTGCAATGAGACTTGTGGATTGATTGTTTCTTCCTATGAAGATGTAGAAGTTGAAGCCGGAGAATATTGTAAAAAGATCATCCGCAAGTGGACGATCATAGATTGGTGTTCCTGGCAACCCAATGGGTCGAATATTGATAGTGACAACGATACTTATAAGGAGTCTTTTGAAGCTGTCAATGATGCTTGGTTGACGGATCCGGATTGTAAAGAATGTGAAAAAGAATCTGGTGTTGCCGAGGACATTTATATGAGATATAAAGAGTCTTCTTTAGACAACGATGGTTACTATACTTATGATCAAGTCATCAAGATACTTGACCTGACCCCACCTGCCATCGATGTTGTTGCGCGAGATACGGTATATATTTCGGATGGAGCACAGAGCAAAAACGAAGGCTTTGATGATTGTGTCGGCTCCGGTACAGTAAGTGCAACGGTTTCCGATATTTGTGGTATTAGTGAGATCATCAACGGCGATGAGATCACTTGGAGTATCATAACCAAGAATGAGTACGGCGATATCATCGCGGGTCCCAAACAAGTGTTTGGATCAAGTGCTACCATGACCACTGGAGTGGGCATGGCGGGTACGTTTCACGAGATTGTATGGAGAGCTACTGATGGCTGTGGCAATACAGCTGTTTTAAATACCATCGTAGAATTTGCCGATGCCAAAAACCCCACTCCCGTTTGTATCCAAGATCTCAGTACTAGTACGATGAGCACGGATGGAACAGTTCAGATCTGGGCATCGGATTTTGATCGTGGGAGTTTTGACAATTGTGGATCTGTAAAATTGGCCTTCTTGGTCGATGATAATGGAGACGTTTCTTACGATTTGGAATCTGGACGATTGCTACCGTCGATGTCTTTTGATTGTGATGATCTTACCGCGGGACTCGGTACTACGATCAATCTTGAGATGTATGCCATAGATGATTATGGCAATGTGGATTTCTGTGCGGTAAGACTTCGTATAGATGATGTTTCGGATGCATGCCCCGATGGTAATCTTGAGGCCGCACTCATTGCTGGAGAGTTAATAAATGCCAGAGGAGAAATGGTAGAGGATGCCACCGTTATGTTGAACGACGAGAAGGAGATGATCACCGCTGTTGATGGCCAATACGGTTTTAACAATAGTGCACTTGGACAAGATTATCAGATCATTCCTAACAAAGATGGTGATGACCTCAATGGTGTTACGGTTTTGGATGTATATCTTATCGAAAGACATATATTGGGCGTAGGTGTTTTTGACTCGCCTTATAAAATGATCGCGGCGGATATCAATAACGATGAGAAGGTCAGTGGATTGGATTTGGTAGCATTGCGTAGATTGATCTTGGGCATACATAGCCAGTATAAAAACAATACTAGTTGGAGATTTGTCGATGCACAACAGGAGTTTGACAATATCCTCAAACCTTGGCCTATAAAGGAGACGATCGATATTCGTGACTTGTCCATCAATAGAAGATCTGAGGATTTTGTAGGGGTCAAGATCGGCGATATCAATGGCAATGCCATTCCCAATAGTACAGTTACTGCACGTGGCAGAAGCGATCAAGCGATATCATTGATAACTCGTGATATGAATATTGAAAGTGGGGCGGAATTTGAAGTACAGATCAAATCCGGTGCGGCAATGAGTCTGGTGGCTTATCAGTTGACCTTAGAACACCGAGATGCTGATTTGATTGAGATTCGCAGCAATCGGATGGAAATCACTACCGAGAATTACGTTCCTATATCTGATGACATAATCACTATGTCATGGTCTCAACCTGTTGAAACCTTGGATATTTCTGAGAATGAGATATTGTTCACCTTAGTCTTTAGAGCGCGGCATGAGTTGAAGTTGAGCGAGTCTATAAGTATCAGTGATGGCATTACCAAGGCATTGGCCTATACCAAAAATCTGGAAGCTTTGAATATTGAATTGTCGTTTTTGGATGAGGTTGAAGTGTTTGATCTTGAGCAAAATCATCCAAACCCATTTGATGATCGTACAGTGATCGGGTTTACGCTGGGAAGTCCTGGTTATGCCACACTGACGATCTTTGATGCAACCGGCCGAGTGTTAAAAATCGTGGAGCAGCAATATGGTGCAGGGCGCAATACAATAGAAATCAAAAAATCCGATTTGTCGGGTTCTTCGCCACTTATATATTATCAACTCGAAAGTAATGGTCAAGTAGCAACAAGAAAAATGCTCTTGATGGAATAATCAAATGATGGACTTGAAAATCCTTATAACATAACTCAATTGAAAAAGCCTCCTTGTCGTAAAGATCGGGAGGCTTTTCTTTGTTGGAAACCTAGTAGAAACCAGTCCTTGTCCGAGCACCTGAAACTACTGCCGGGATTTATTGCTTATCCTACCTTCTGTTCAGAATTTGAAGTAAACAAATGCAGCCAAATTGCCATTTTGTAATTTGAACGCTTGATTGATTTGATCCTTGGGTTCGATATTGTTCAATCCATTGCTATAATTAACGCCGATACCCACATTGTCTAGTTCTATCACAGCTCCAAAGTTGGCGCCCCAATCGCTTCTTCCGATGTCGTTCAACAATCCATCGCTTGTATTCACAAGGTATCCGAAGTAGGGTCCACCTTCAAATATTACAGCTATCGGACCGGCTCCCAATCTGAAAGCCAGATTTAGTGGAACTTCTAAATAATGTAGATTGCCATCCTGAGAGGCGCCATTCTGATCTATCTTGGCGCCTTTGATATTGTACAGTAGAGCAGGACGGATACCCAATACGGCTCCGATGGGGATGTGCCCCTGTAGCCCTGCGTGAAATCCCACCTTGGAATCTGTCTGAACATTGTTAACACCGTCGATAGAGACGCCGGAGTAATTGATGCCCCCTCTAATTGCCAATTGTCCACTCATAGCGGTGACAGCAAGAAAGCATATACTGAGAATCATTAACTTCTTCATATGTATGTTTTTGATTTGGTGACGATTAAGGTTTTACCTGTTAGTGGCGAAGCCCACTC
>JAJRXG010000380.1 GCA_024276375.1 Bacteroidota bacterium
AATGCAACAGATTCGATATGGCTGGTATGTGGAAACATATCTACGGGGGTCACTTTGATCAATTGATAGGCTGATTTGAGCAACAATATATCTCTCGCTTGAGTCGAGGGATTACAGCTGATATAGATGATTTTAGGAGGCAGCAATTCTAAGAGTGTCTCGATAACGACTTGATGCATGCCGGCTCTTGGCGGATCGGTAATTAACACGTCGGCGCTGCCATATTGCATAGCAAAATCAGGAGCTAGGATATCCTTACAATCTCCGACAATAAAAGTTGCATTGTCAATATTATTGTTGATGGCATTGATGCGAGCATCTTCAATAGCTTCTTGGATTACTTCAATACCGAGCACTTTTTGACAACTTGGAGCGAGATATAAAGCGATACTTCCCGTACCTGTATAGAGGTCATAAACGATGTCATTCTTGCTTATATCGGCGTAATCCAATACGAGATCATAAAGTCTTTTAGCTTGATAACTATTGGTTTGGAAGAAAGATTTGGGACTGATTTGATATTGTACGGAACCGAGGGTTTCCTGAATGTGAGAGTCGCCTGCAAAATGAGTTGCAGGGAGGTCGGAAATGCTAGAGTTGGCCTTGGTATTGATGATATAGTGCCAGCTATTGATTTTCGGAAACTTCTTTTGCATGAAGGAACAAACCTCATTGATAGCTTTTTGATTTTCTTCGCCAAATACAAAAATCACCATCCATTGATTGAGGGTCGTATTGCGAACGATGATGTTGCGCAGCAAGCCTGTATGTTGACGAATATCATAGTACGGCCATTGGTGCGTCTCGGCGAGGGTGCGGAGCGTGTTGCGGATAGCATTGGAAAGGTTCTCTTGAAGGAGGCATTGCTCAATGTCCAGAACTTTATCAAATGCCCCGGCAATGTGAAAACCCAGTCCCTGACGATTGACAAAAGAAACATCTGATTTGATCTCTTCATCAGAAAGCCACCTTTTGGTTGAGAAAGAGTATTCAAGTTTGTTGCGATAAGTATAGATCGGATCCGCGGTGATGATGGGAGATACTTTAGTTTCATCATCTTTGGCAATTCGTTTGATGACTTGTCTTACTTGCCGTTCTTTTAATTGTGATTGTTTGCGATAGTCAAGATTTTGCCATTTGCATCCTCCACAAGAGCCAAAGTGCTGGCAACGGGGCTCTACACGATCCGAAGAGTACGTGTTGATTTGAGTCACATAACCATGCTTCAGGCCTTTTTTCTTACGATGTACGCGCATATCAACATTATCGCCCGGGACGGCTCCTCCAAGTAGAATTACAATTTCTCCTTCCCGGGTACGGCCTATAGCATGACCTTTGTCAGCGATATCTAAGACTTCAATATTTGGGAGTATTTGCTTTTTTCTTGCCATATTATTATTTCGAGCAGCTAACGTACAGCTTATGAACAATTTGATTATCAGAATGAACGTTCTAAATTTTAACTATTTGACGACGTTGATATTCTCTGCTTTCTGAGCAAGAGGACTTTAGCAATTTATATCATTTTTTGTAACATCAGAACTACGCAATACATATTACTTTATTTGGCAGGAGCAATCATGTTTTTGCACAATACGATACCCCATGAGCATCATGGCGATATTTCAGATGAGCAACATGTTAGAGTTCATCAGGAAGCAGATAGCCTCTTTGATTGGTTTGGGTTAATGTTTCATAGTGATATGGGCGAAAGTCACTTGGAGTATTTTGAATCTGTTGATTATCAAGATATTCAGTTGGCGCCTATGTCTATTGACACGCCTCTCCTATCAATAGTAGAAGACCGAGCATATGGGATGGCATCAATTGCGGGTATTATCGTTGTTCCTCTATCACTTTCACAAGTATTATCGCCTTCAGGACATTACACGCTGTGCAAATCACTACGCGCACCTCCGGTGCAGGGTTAGACCTTTTTTTATCGTCAATATAGACCCTATACAATGTATTTCTATAGTTGGTTTGGGGCAATAAAGACAGATTTCTCCGGGATTCCCCCGATTTAGTTTTAGCTTAGAGCTATGAGTAACCATAGTTAGAAGGCAACCATTTTCATCAAAACAGCTGTATATTAAAATAAGGAATGAATCGCACTGTAACTATTAGTGAAATAATTCGGAAGTGTAAGAAATGCGACCCCAAAGGACAACGAGCGCTTTTTGATCATTTTTATTCTGATGGCATGCGTATAGCTGTAAGATATAGCCGCACGGTAGAAGATGCGGAAGAAATATTGAGCTCAGCATTCATCCGTGTCTTTAAAAAGATAGATCTATACAACGAGGGATATTCTTTTATGGGGTGGTTTCGAACAATAATTATAAGGGCATCTAGTGACTTTTATAGATATGAAAAGAAAGTATATTTTAGTAAAATTGAAGACCATCAATCTGAATTGGTTTTGAAGGACGATCATATCATTGGCAATTTAGGTTATCA
>JAJRXG010000381.1 GCA_024276375.1 Bacteroidota bacterium
ATTTTATATATTTTGTGATGAACAACTGAAAAAAAGCTAAAATGAAAAACATTTACTTACTCTTGATTGCCGGATTTACATTGTTTGCATCACCGACTTTTGCCCAAGAAGCCACTAAAACCGTATTCGTAGAGTTGGGTGGCAATGGCCTCATATTTTCGGCCAATTATGATATGCGGTTTGGGGATAAAATCAATGGACTTGGGGCACGATTAGGTCTAGGATATGTAGGAGGCGGAAGCGCCGGTGCAACTGTTGTAACGGTACCTGCCATGATTAACTATTTGTTGGGAAAGGACGGCAAATACTTTGAAGTGGGTGCCGGTATTACGTATATCTCGGCGGGAACTGATTTTATAGATGATGGATTTAGTGATTCTTCCTTACTTGGGGCGATGACATTTATGTATAGGAGTCAACCAGTTAATGGAGGGTTTATGTGGAAGATAGGTTTTACTCCGATCTTGGCAGAGGGAATATTTATTCCGTATTGGGTCGGTCTGGGTATAGGATATGCCTTTTAATTATGGCTTTTGAGCATCCATCAAATCAAAAAATATTCTTTTTATAAATGGTGCAGGATAGTTGATAAACTATTAGGCATGACTGCATAGACTAAACCCAAAAGGGAATGCGCAATATGTCATCCCCTTTTGAGGCAATCGATCTTTTCAGATTGTTGAAACAACTTATTCAACAATCAAGACTTTGCGCTTGAATGTTGTCTCATCAAGAGAGATTGAGATAGTGTAACTGCCCGTTTCTAATCCTTCCACTGACAATTGATGTTCTGTAGATAAAATATCCAAACCTTTCAGTATGCTACCAGAACCATCCAGTAACTCCACTTTCCCACCCAACATAGATTCTGGCAAATGTATCGTAAGCTCGCCCGAAATGGCAACAGGATTGGGAGAGATAGAAAACTGATCATAATCCGATTCGGACAGCTCCTTGAGTGGTTGCCAACTCTCTTTTTGAACTTTTTTGATAATATTGCTCAAATCCTCCAACTTGATTTCGGTTAGGATAGATGCCACAAAAAACACGGAGTCCTTGGCTCCTATAATTACGACTTCATTGACGATATTATCTTCTTCATCGATGTTCAAAGACAAACGACCTTCCATGGACTTTATACTTACAAGTTCTTCGTAGTCACCGACTGTATATTTTAAACCCAGTAAAAAGAGATTATTAGGTTGTTCATGACCTTCCAATGCAACCACTTTTAGAGATCTTATTCCTGCGAGCAATTCAGTTACTTCATCATCACCGGAATCTGCAACAACAATCGAAGCATATTGAAATAAATCTCCCGAAACTTGGACAACTATCGATCGATCATCTTCGATCAAATCAGCATAATATCGATCAACAAATGACTGACCAACACCTGTTGTAGCAAGCAGAAAATACAACAATAAAACAAACACATACTTCATAATATCTGATGATTGATGGGTGCATACAATAGAAAGAAAAGCGAATCACAATTTCTACATACATAGACGTCGCATAAACATGAAATGTTACACTTGTACACGATTTAAGCATAAAAAGATCCAAAATTTACGTCCTATAAAGACGATATGCTTTATTGTCAATCTGCCACGGCAGCAGGAAAGGGCTAAGATGTCCCATCGTGTAACATGAATCCTGAGTGACGATACTATCGTCAGAAATACATCGATTATCCCAAACTCACAAGAAGGCTCTCAATGGATACAAAGTAGTATATTTCCTCCTCTAGGAGATTGATCGCCACCTCCCAAAAAGAGAAACAAATACACCAACTAGGTATAAGGAATTGTGTCGAGAATATGTTCGAGGGCTTTGATTCTGGCAACAGTTTTTCGATTGGCATCAATGACAATCCATGGCGTTTGCTTAGTATCCGTCTGCTCAAACATTTTTTCCTTGTATCGAGTGTATTCATCCCACAATTTTTGAGCGCGAAGATCAACAGGAGATATCTTCCATTTTTTCAAAGGACTTGATTTTATATCTTTAAATCGTTGATTTTGTTCTTGCTTTGAAATAGAAAAATAAAACTTGATGAGAAATATATTTGATTCTAGAATCATCCTTTCAAAATCATTTACCTGTCCCATAAATATTTTATATTCATCTTGGGTGCAAAATCCATTTACAGGTTCGACGACCGCACGATTGTACCAACTGCGATCAAACAATACAATCTCGCCTGGTTTAGGCAACTGATTGACATATCGCTGAAAGTACCACTGACCTCGCTCTTCACTTGTGGGCTTAGGGAGTGCTACTATCCGGTAATATCTCGGATTTATATGTGCCGATATTCGTCTGATGGCTCCACCCTTGCCGGCCGCATCGCGCCCTTCAAAAAGAATAACCAATTTCTTGTTGTTTTCTATTGTCCAATATTGCAATTTTACCAAATCAGCTTGAAGCTCCTTCAATCTATTTTCATATCGTACCATACGTAGAGCCTTGACAGGATCTACTTTCTTATCCTCAAAAAGATACTTTAACCCCTTGGGAGAATTGATTAGATCCAATTCTCCTTGCGTAAAATTATATTTGATAATTTTCTCACTCATGACACTACCTCTAATTATCCAATTGATCTATAAATCTATAATATCGTATCATGATATTGGGATCCGGGAGGATACGAATTTTCGATCTCGACTTGCCGGGATACGAAAATTTAGAAAGGACATATCGAATACTTTCCAATCTTGCAA
>JAJRXG010000382.1 GCA_024276375.1 Bacteroidota bacterium
ACCAAAGAATCACCGGAATCATTACGATCCATACGACTGCATTTTCTTTGGACAAAAATGCGATAAACAAACTCAGCAGACTCCCCAACCAAAATATAATACGTCGAGCCTCAATGTACATTATAGCAGACAGAAGCGCCAATACCGCCCAAGTGAGACTCCAAATCTCATCCAGACCCTTGACATTGGCTACGACCTCGGTATGAATGGGATGTACTGTAAATATTAATGTCGCCACTAAAGCAAAATGACTATATTCTGTTACCAATCGAAATTGCAATACGCGCAAAACGCGAAATATAAGTACACAGAGCAAGGCATAGGAGAGCAATACAAAAAGATGAAAAACCCAAGGCGTTTCTCCCACTAACTCCCATATCAAGGCAAAAACCGCCAATGTCATCGGTCGATATCGCCCTCCGGAAACCAACTGATCCTTCCCTTCTTCTTTAAAAAAACCACTAAACGAATCTCTACTGAAAATATCCCTTATACCCGCTATCCCTTTTTGTGTATATTGATTATCATATATGACGATAGCGTCATCCTGTGTAAATTCATGCCCGATTGTATTGGCATAAATTGTGAGCGCCAAGATCAATATCAGCATCTCAGACATCCAAGGCCTTTGAAGCCATGAAGAAACAGTAAGATAGTCAGAGGTATTCATAGTATAACTAACGAAAATACAAATTAAAATTTGTTTTAATATATAAACCGGTGATTCACTTGTGTAAATTTGTGCTGATGTTAAAAGTAAACAAAGAAACCGCCATATCATATCTCCGTGAGAGAGATCCCATGTTTGACGTTATTGTCCAACTCTATGGCATGCCACAGGATATCTTTCGACCTCCGGGATTTGAAAGTCTCGTAAAGATCATCCTCGAACAACAAGTGTCCTTGATGTCCGCCCATGCCACCTATAAAAGACTCAAAAGTGCCATTCCCCGATTTATGCCAAGTGATGTTTTATCATTGGACTATGAAGCCTTGAGGCAACTCTCTGTGAGTAGACAAAAATCTACTTATTTACATGCTCTGGCGCAAGCCCTTCTCGATAGAACATTGGATCTGGAGCTGCTTAAAACACTTCCCCCTGAGGAAGCTCAAAAATCGCTGACTAGAGTAAAAGGAATCGGTAGATGGACAGCACAAGTGTACTTGATATTCTGTCTGGGAGCACCGGATTTGTTTCCCCAAGGAGATATAGCGCTCATCAATACGATCAAGGAGCTAAAAGGTTGTGACAGACCGGATATCTTAAGCCTCACCTCCTCGTGGTCGCCCTATCGATCCTTGGCAGCCATTATGCTATGGCACTATTACCTTACCAAAAGAGGTCGGAAAATGATTATTTAACTTCTTGCTTTATCGCTTGCTACAGTGACAAATGCCGTTCTATATCACCTGCCTCTATAAGATGGTGTGATGTATTGTAAACAGCTTTATCCTCCTTTATGATAATGATTTGAGGGGATTGATGTCGGACTTGCCAGCGATCCGCTATGGCCGTAGAAATCAATCGGTATGATAGCAAATCAAGATAATAAAACTGTATCTCCGTAGATATCTCATCCCAATGATGCTCCAACCGATGCTTGGCGGCGGCACTAATACCACAAGTGACACTGTGTTTAAAAATCACAATTGGCAGATCAAAAGAATCCCGAGCAATCTGATCCAATTGAGGCATATCTGTCAAATCTCGCCAAGATTCCAAGGTGCTTGCTTGACTTTGACGCAACCTTTTTAAAAAACTCATAGACTTAAAGCTTTAGTATATTTTCTTAAGGCGCCAATGACTTTTGGAGCCAATGCTATAGTTCCAATCATTGTAGGAATAGCCATCAAGGCATAAAATCCATCAATCAGATTGATCATCATGTCCAAAGTCGTTACCGCTCCCACCAAAATACTCAAGAGATAAAAGTAATTGTACCAATGTGCTCGATGTGCACCCAACAAAAACGACATACATTTGGTCCCATAATATGAAAAGGAAAACAAAGATGAGATACTAAAAACACTAATGCAAATCAACAACAAGTAAGTGCCCCAGACAGGAATGGCCTCACCAAATGCCACTGAGGTCAGTGTGACGCCATTGGTCATACTCGTCTCCCATACACCCGTCACCAAAATCGCTAACGCCGTCAGTGTACAGATGATCAATGTATCTACCAGAGGACCAATCATAGCTACAAGTCCCTCTCGTATCGGTTCCACATTGCGAGAAGCACCATGTGCCATCGGAGCCGTTCCGATACCCGCTTCATTGGAGAAGGAGCCCCTCCGTATCCCCAACAGGACTAATCCTCCCAAGGCTCCACCTAAAAAAGCATCTCCTTTAAAATAATTGGCTCCAAATGCATCGGTGAAAATCAATTGGATATAATAAGGTACTTGATCTGCATAGACGATCAGAATTCCAACAACAGAAATAAAATAAAGTGCGACCATAAACGGTACAATGCGAGCCGCAGTAGCTCCAATCCGCTTAATTCCACCAAGAATAACAATACTCGTCACTGCCAGCAAAATAAAACCAATCACCCATTCTGAAGTGTCCTCTTTGTACCACCCATTGGGTACTAATAAAATATCTCTAACTGCTTGGGTCAACTGATTGACATTGAATACCGGAAGTGCACCGATCAGTCCCGCGAGGCTAAAAAATATGGCCAATGGTTTCCACTTCTGTCCCAATCCCTCTACAATAAAGTACATCGGTCCTCCTTGTACAACCCCATTGCTATCTTTTCCTCGGTACATAACTGCGAGCGTACAGGTAAAAAACTTGGTCGTCATCCCGATCAACCCACTCACCCACATCCAGAAAATAGCACCGGGTCCACCGATCGCAATAGCTACGGCAACACCGGATATGTTGCCCATACCAATCGTTGATGACAACGCTGTAGAAAGCGCTTGGAAGCTGCTAATCTCTCCGGGATTATCGAGATTGTCATACTTGCCGCGAAGTATTTCAATCGTATGTCCCAAAAATCGATAGATGGCTCCACGGCTATAAATCAACAAGAATATTCCACCACCTATCAACAATATCAACAAGGGCAATCCCCATGCAGCAGAGGCAAACTGAGCCAACCAACGATCTAAAATCTCCATATGTGGGTAAGGTAATGCCTTCTCCGTAAAAAGTGAGAATCAATCAAGTCAGAAATATGAATTAGACTACAGAAGTAGAGATCCTTGAGTCACTTGTCTCAAAAGACAGCCCTACAAACACTTTAGGGTTTTCTATGATAAGTGTCCTTTAGTTGAAAGGTGCTATAAGGCAGATGTATAGGGATAAGACAAACCTATATTGTATAATCACCTAGTTTGTTTTGTGAGATTTGTTGATTTGTGAAGTTGTTGATTGGGCGGATTGTAAAAAAGCTAACTTTTAAAGCAACTTGAATTTTTGGTTCTTTTGCTTCAAGGCAAAACGAACATAGACAATATAGTCTTGTGATGATATCATGTCTTTGTCTGTCAAGTTATTTTTCGGACGCTGGATTGATTCCGAAGCCGGAGGCGGGTTAGCAATCAATAATTGTGACCAAATACTTTCATCTTACTGAGTGGGCTCGAACTTCACAGATGTCTTTTGTATGGGACAAAGTATCAAAAAAGTAAAAAATAATCCACCACATTATTTGACTTCGATCCAAAGGAGCATATATTTGCGCCTCCTTAGATGTAAGGGCGATTAGCTCAGTTGGTTCAGAGCACCTCGTTTACACCGAGGGGGTCGGGAGTTCGAGTCTCTCATCGCCCACAATGAGTTAAGATCCGACTTTTAAATGTTTAGAAGTTGGATCTTTTGTGAATGATTCTTTCTACTATTTGATTAAAAAGGAGTATCTTTGCGCTCCTTTTTGAATTAAGAAGCTATGAAAAAAGACATACATCCCAGCAATTATAGATTGGTCGTGTTTAAGGATTTGTCAAATGACGAGACGTTTTTGGTACGGTCGTGTGCCAATACAAGGGACACCATCACCTATGAAGATGGCAATGAGTATCCACTGGTCAAGTTGGAGATATCTAACAAATCACATCCTTTCTTTACGGGCAAAATGCAGTTTGTTGATACTGCCGGTCGTATTGAGAAATTTAACAAAAAGTTCTCTAAGTTTTCTCGTAAGAAGAAGACAGAAGAGACAGAATAAGTCATTTTTGAAGAATAAAAAATGGAGGCTCCGTACTGTGGTATTGGAGCCTTTTTTTATTGTTCGCGGCCTTCATATCCGGTGTTTCGACAGGTGTGTATAACAAATTGCATAAAATAGGATTTCCCTTGATGAGCGAAACAAATCAACACCTCCCCACCACGCATTGTCAGCTGATAAAGTGCAGTATGTTATACACACTTTCGACAATGCCGGAAACTGCTTCTAACAGAAGATACTTAGATTTGTCGTAGAACAACAAAAATGAACTGATGAGCAATGAAGAATTTCGCTTCCCAATAGGAGCTTTTAAAGCGCAATCCCATTACAACGAAGTAGATCTTGCATCCTACATTGGCAGTATTGAGCAACTCCCACCGCAATTGTCCAATACTGTTTCGATCTTGAGTGATGATCAGTTGGATTGCCCCTATCGAAAAGGAGGTTGGACTGTACGTCAAGTAGTACATCACTTGGCGGATAGTCATATCAACAGTTACATTCGATATCGCTGGGCTCTAACAGAAGAGACGCCGACGATTAAGCCATATAATGAAAAACGCTGGGCACAACTACCCGATGCCATCGAAGGCCCCATTGAGCTTTCTCTGAAGTTGCTCGACGCACTCCATGCCAGATGGGTGCTTCTCTTAAAGCAAATGTCACAAGAGGACTATCTTAAGGAGTTGTCCCATCCCCAATGGAAGACGCCTTTGAGCCTCACGGTGATGACCCATCTGTATGCTTGGCATGGTGAACATCATCTATCTCAGATATCCAACCTTATCTCAAGAAAAGGTTGGTAGCCAAATCTGATTGTTGATATGCGCCGGGAGTTTGTACTCAATATTGTATTTCTTGTGCTGGTCAATCTGATCATAAAGCCATTTTATACCTTTTTTATTGAGACAGATATCCAGAATCTCATCGGTCCCAAGGAGTTTGGTGTCTATTTCTCGCTATTTAATCTGAGCTATATCCTGCAAGTGGTGCTGGATATGGGTATCCACAATTACAGCAACCAATACCTTGCTAAAAACTCAGCAAACAGCCAAACATTCTTATCTCTTGCTTTAACCACCAAGGCATTTTTGACGCTGGCATTTTCCATCCTCATATTCATTTCTGCCTTGCTCCTAGGGTACAACAAAGAGATGCGCTTTCTACTCTTCCTTATATCCTTCAATCAGATATGCATTTCTCTCATCTTCTTTTTTAGGTCATCCCTTGCCGCATTAGGACACTATCGATCGAACAGTTTTATTTCTGTGATTGACAAGTTAATCATGATTTTGGCTTTCTTTTATATACTGCATATTTCAACAGATATGAGACTTCAGTTCAGTCTTATAACCTTTGTTGGGGTTCGTATGGTCACCTACTTTATCACGGTATGTATCTCTTGGTGGTTACTATACCGCCTAGCTCAACAATCGTTGCGTTGGCACCTTGACTGGGATCTTATGAAAGACTTACTCAAAAAGAGCTTGCCCTTCGCGATCATCACGATTTTTATGGGTCTGACCAATCGTACCGATGCCGTTATGTTAGAGCGCATACTTGATGATGGAGGATTGCAATCGGGGATATACGCTGCATCCTATCGGATATATTATGCGTTGAACACCTTGGGATTTTTGTTTTCGATGTTGTTGCTTCCGATGTTTTCATCACTTCTCAGCAACAGAAAAGAACTACAACATTTGGTAGAGATGTCTCTGAAAATAATATTAGTGCTTTCCATAGGCGCTGTTGCCTTGATCTATTTGTTGCGATCCGAGATCATGATCTACTTGTATAAAGTGGATGCTACACTTTATGGTACGCAAATACTGATGTTGCTTTCTTTCTCCTTTTTATGCTCCAGCATCATATATGTGTTTGGCACTCTTTTGACCTCCAATGCCAAGCTCAAGCGATTGAACTACTTGTTTGTTCTGGCGACTGTAATCAACATAACACTCAACATCGTATTGATTCCTCAAAGCGGTGCCTATGGTGCGGCGTTGGCATCGTTGATAACTGCAATTGTGGTAGTCATAGGCCAATTGTATTTAAGTCATACCATTGTGGCTATAAGACTGCCACTCAACCATGTGTTACAAATAGCGATATTTAGCATCATTGTGGCTGTGGGTATATTTTTTCAAGATCAACTAAACTATGCGAAAAGTATAAAAGTTCTTGTATCCGCACCTCTTATACTTCTGTTGTCGATCCTCACCCGGATGTTGGACTACAGAGATATCTACCGATTGGTATTCCTCAAAAAACCAAGTTAAATATGACTTCTATACCGTACCCTCTATTTGTTTGCCCATGACTCGTTGACAAGCATCCGTCTCATATTGCAAGCATTGTATTGAAGTAGAAACCCTACATCATTCGTGATAGTGTGCCGTATGGTTTATCTTGTCGCCACATTTTGATATATTATGAAACAAGAGCACCCTCTTCTCTACATATTGCCAATCCTATGGGAATCCAAGAAGCTCATTGTATGGACGACCATCACAACAGCAATTCTTGCTGCATTGATCATGCTCCTCAAGCCCAATTACTATCGGTCAAGTGCACAGTTTTATCCCATAAACACCGCTTTGTTAAGTCCTATTGTTGATCTCAAGAACCAACAGCAGGGATATTATGGTAACAACAAAGATGTGGATCGATTTCTTACTATAGGGCATTCAAAACAATTGGCAACACACATCATCGAAAAATTTGACTTGGCAGAGCATTACGGTATAGATGCAAAAAAACCCAAAGGGCTCAAGCATGTTTATTTTATTTTTAACAAATGTTACACCATCCAAAAAACTAAGTATGACGCCATCGAAGTGAGTGTAGAAGATACTGATCCGGAGCAGGCACGGCTCATGGTATCGGCAATTGTAGATTATATCGACAATCGCACTGACCGGATCAACAAAACAAGTCAATCAAATATTTTATCAACATTAAAGAAAAACATAGACGAGCATCAATCCCAGCTCAAGACAATAACAGATTCTATCAAGACATTGAGACAAGTCTATGGGATTTATGATACCGAAGCTCAAGCCGAGGCAATTGCGGCTATGGAAATCGAGCGACCCGCTGATCCGAGGGTAAAAAAAATGATCAATGAATATAACAAAGGTATCGCAGAAGTCATGAGATTGGAAGTCGCTCAGCAGACACTAAGCAAGTCACTGGTATTTGAACAAATAGATTACGACCAAGTGAATACCACGTATCAAAAAAAGAAATCTACTATTCACCTCATTGAAGAAGCTACGGCTCCACTCGAAAAATACCGTCCCAATAGAACTTTATATGTTCTGGGAGCCGCTATTTTTGTCTTCCTCGTGTCCTGCTTGCTCGTAATCATTCGAAGTCAACTCAAATCTACCATCCCTAAGGTATGATCTATACATCTGGGCATCATGGCTAGCGACGCGATCAACCATATCAATCTTAGACGACTCAATCAGGGTTTGTATATCTCTATTGTTGTCACCATTGCATTGGTACTCATAGGGTTGACGCTCAACATAATGTGGCTCGGCATGCTTGTTCCTATGATTCTGACAGGTGCCTATCTGCTCATCTATCATCTACGACAATGTTATCAAGTACTCTTTTTTTTGATTCCGTTGTCGATGGAAATTACGATATCGGGTACGCTGGCCACAGACATTCCCTCAGAACCCATACTGTGGTTGTTGAGTCCGATTGCCCTTCTGTTTATTGTTTTATCTCCTGTGCCCAAGCAAATATTTATGCCCTTGGGGGGACTGGTTTTATTGCATTTTTTTTGGATGATATTTACGACTTTCCATGCACAGGATATGTTGTCGGCTGTCAAGTACACCACGGCCAAATCATGGTACATCTTGGCATTCTTTTTTCTGCCATTTTATATCCTTCATAAACGTACGCACTTAATGCGATTGATAGACTGGTATCTTCTAGGTCTGCTACTGGCTGCTATGTATTTTTTCGTGTCTCATGCTTCAATGGATCTGGACTTTATGGCAAAGACATCAGCGGGCAAACCCATATGGCGCAATCATGTCAACTATGCTTGTGCACTTGTCACGGCATTGCCATTGACATGGTTTAGATTCAAAACCGCAATACCCTCTACTAGACAATGGAAATATCTCTTATTGGCTCTTGTGTTTTTATGCTTTTTATACTTTTCCTATGCCCGAGTAGCTTACCTGTGCCTGTTCACTGCAGGGGTGTATTTCATCGTGTTAAAAATGCGTATTACTAAGTGGGTCATCAGTTTAGCCGTCGTCATGATTCTATTGTTGATGTATCAACTAAAATCCGAAAACAACTATCTACAGCTTGCCCCTGAATTTAATCAAGCGATTACTCAAGAGCGATTTGATCGCAAAGTATCAGCCACATTGGAAGGTCGTGATATATCAACAATGGAGCGTTTGTATCGCTGGGTGTCAGGCGTAGAGATGATAAAATCCAATCCTTGGACGGGTGTAGGCCCATCTAACTTTTATACTTATTATAAGCGTTATAGTATCCGAAGTTTTGAGACTTATGTCAGTGACAATCCCGAAAAATCCGGTATTCATAACTACTTCTTGATGCTAGCAGTAGAGCAAGGCATTCCCGGGTTGATACTGTTTGTCCTTGTAGGCATTGTCTCTCTCCTGCATGTCGAACGGATATATCATACAAGCACCTATCTTGAAGTACAGCTTTTAATGATAACTATGGGGATGGTCATGGTCATGATGCTCACGCTCAATACCATCAATGATATGATTGAAGTGATCAAGATCGGAGGATGGTTCTTCTTTGCCTTGTTTTTAATCAGCAAGGGAGAGCACATTGTGCGAAATACATGAAGCATCAATATCCTCTTTTAAGATTTGCCGGTAAACTCATCCCAATCCGTTAAAAATTCGATCTTTGGAAAGGGTTTTTTGCTGAATCGCCAACTCAGAAACCATGCTAAACCACCAAATAGCAAAACAGTAAAGAATGCTTTATACCAGTTGATCGGATTGCAAATGGCAGAACCCATGTTGCCGGTTCCAATCACACCAGCCCAATAAAATGGATGCGATTGATAGCCTTCTGCCGAACTCAAATAATCCAATTTAGACATACGCAAGGCCTTGGACTTGATCTTTCCTTGACTTAAATAATCATAAAACCCCGCCATGATCCGGGTTGTGGATTGATCATCTACTATCCAAAGTGTACTGATGGTCGAATGTACTCCTGCATATAAGAATCCTCTGGTCAAACTTGAGACCCCCTCCCCTTTAAGGAGGCGCCCGACACCAGTATTACAGGCGCTCAAGATAACCAAATCCGTTGTAGATGTCGAAGTGTACAACTCTCCCAACAATAATTTTGAAGCAAGTCGGTCTCTACTGTCTAAAGCCAAGTATGTTTGTTCCTCATGATCCATATCTACAAAAGCATGTCCTCCAAAATGGAGTATCTCTGATTCACCCAAGGCCTTCAAAAAAGAGGCCTTCGATACGTCCTCATCATCCAGCAACTTGTATTGGAACACTTCTTGAATGGCCGCTATTTCAGCATCAATAAATGGCAATGGAGACACACTTGTCGAATCTTCATGATACCTAGGCTTAATGATATCAATAGTATGTATTTCCATAGGTCTCCCTTTATCCAACAAAAACGATCCGGAAGGAAGATAACTGATACTTACTTCTTCTAACAAATAAGTCCCCGTCGAATCCATTATCAAAGCCTCAAACGGAATGAAATGCAGCAGTCCATCCGCAATGATCAAAATCTCTTCCTCCTCTACTAAAAGAGGTTCAACGACCCGTGTATATAACCGTTGGGATTGTTCATAAAAGTCCTTTATGCCCAAAACCGGATCTTTCACCAATCGCAAAAATTGTTCTAATTCTCCTTCTATACTTTCAATCGCTTCAAGAACAAACATACGACTATATCTATCTGTCACCTTGAGTGCATACAATTGATTGCTGCCATACTGATATTGAATAACAGATTGCTTTCGAGAGAGTCTTTTCTGGATATCCTTGATAGTCAAGGGTGACACCTCTGCATTGGCGTTGTTTGAATATTGCCGTTTTAACTCCAATAACTCTTGGTTCTTGGCATTCAACAGAATGCGCAAACTGTCCCGAAGAGATTCCTCCAAATGAGCTTGAGATAAGTGATACTCGAGTCGGACTCTATCGCGATTGGATACATCAATCTGATGTTGCAGTTTGCTAAAAGCCCCAACTTTTCGTCTCGCCAGATGTGCTGTTAATAGCATCAAGCCCTTGGTCTTCTCTGAAAAATACCAAAAAAACTCTTTGTCGGACTTTGAATAACTCAAATCTACGGCAAGTTGATAATACTTCAACCCTTGATTCTTGAGATTGGCAACAGAGTATTCAGACAACTGCTCATTGATATGAGCATCAAAAATCTGATCCAGAAGCAGCAAACTTTGAAAGGCGCTATCTTGAAAAAAATGACGGGACTGAGTCAATGATAAGGCTTGAAATATACGTGCCTGATCATACAACAGATTAAGTACATATTTCTTATGCTGAGTGGATGGGTTGATTTCACCTTGAAATATCTTCAGTCCTTTTTTAATATAATACAAGGCTGAATCTAGTTGTGCTGCTTCAAGAAACGATGTGGCCAAATTGTCATAGATGAGATACTCTGTCTCAAGAAAAGCCGGATCTCCGTAGGAATCAAAATGATCGTATGCCACTTGAGCCATCTGCAATGCACTACTTGCCCTTTCTGCATTCTGAAATGCAAAAGAGGCATTGTATGCCACTCTAGTCCCAATTTCATTGACAACTGCCGACGAATCTATATCTCTCAGGTGTTCAAATATGCTCTGGTATAAGGCAGCCGCTCTACTATAATCTCCACCCAATAGCAAGATCGCCGCTTGTTGCATGTCCATCTCTACCCCAGCCTCATCTTGCAATACATCCATTGTATCATACAGGAGATAAGCTTCATCAATAAGTCTTTTGGCTTCCGACAAATGATGGAGACCTTCAAGATTTGAATGAGCAATACTGGACGAAACAAGGATGTTGAGCACGTCATAATCCGGTGTTTGCGATACATAGTCGCTTGATAAAAAGTTTTGTGTGATCCGAATGGCAGAATCATAATCTTCATATTTGATAAAGTACTCCGCCAAACGATTGACCGCATAGCCGTACACATCAAAGTCTCTGCCATTGGGATCCAACGAGAGTATCTCAAAATAGGAGTCTATGGCTGAAGAATATTCTCCCAATGCACCCAAACTTTCACCAAGGAACGATAGTCCATAAGCATATTGATATCCGTTATAGTTAACTTCTTGAAAGGCATTGATAGCCTTCCGTGCATGTTCTTCTATCGCGACATGATCGGATAGTATCCGATACCTAAAGGCAATAGCGTAGTGAATTAATCCTGTGCTATCCGCGTATTCCAACACCTTAGGGTCAGATAGGAGTTTATTCAAAGCCTCAATCTGTTCCCCGTGGTCTTCTGAGATAGTGCGTGCCTCATTGATGCGATCTGCAATACTGAGCTGACCCCAAGCTACACAGACCAACTGGGCAAAAAAGCACATTAAAGCAACTCGTAACATTGTGCTAAGATACACGCACCATCCCTATGACATGCAATTCTTGTAGGGCTTTGTATATGAAAATATATATGCTAACCTCATAAAGATAAAATTGATCTAAGTCAAAAATCACAGATAGAAGATTAACAATTCGTGGATGATAAGGGCAAGCAAGTAAAAGCAGGGACTTGGATTTGAC
>JAJRXG010000383.1 GCA_024276375.1 Bacteroidota bacterium
CATTTTGGCTAAAAAAAACACTTTTCCCGTCATATTTCCGCTATTTTTTTCGCCGTAGCGCTGCTATGCCTCAAAAAATAAGCGTCATCTGACGAAAAAACTGCCTTTTTTTATCTCAAAAGCACCCTCCTGAATAGTAACTAGAGTGGGTTCATGCTTTGAATTTGAATCCGATACCGACCCATCTACCGGGCATCGGAGCGCCTAGGATATCTTGATATTGGATATTTCCAAGATTGTGTAATTGTAGATGTGTACTTATGCGATCAGTGATATGCCATCGCATTCTCATATTCCATAGTTGGTATTGATCAGATACTTGAGCAATGATACTATTGGCTATCCTGGGGCTTCGAACCTTTAATAGACTATTTATGGATATTTCCCAACGAGGGTTAGATACGATCAATTGAGAAGTCAAGAGGTGCTTAGCATGGGAGGAAAGATATACAGAAATGGTATTTAGGGCATTGGAGCTATTGATATGCGTATATCCCAACACCCACTGTAGGGAGATGTTTTGACTCAAGGGTTGGGCATACCAGGATTCCACTTCAATGCCCTGTATGCTAACGTCAGCGATATTGGTTGCATAGAAGTAGGTTGCATCTGATTGCAGATTTTGGTTGTTAGGGATCTGATTGGCAGGAGCAGGGACATAGTCTATTAATCTCGAAGATTGACGGGAGAATAATGTTGATTTTAATTTCCAATTAGATAAAACCTGCCAATCCAATCCGATTTCTGTGGACCAAGAATCTTCTGCTTCTAGGTTTGGGTTTCCCAGACTTCTCCCGGGAGTGAGGTTTTCGATGTTGTAAGATACATAGCGCTCCGTGTAATCTGCCGCTCTTAGACTTCTGCCTATGGAGCCACGGAGGGTCAATTGTTTAAGTAGGATAGAGGCATTCAATTGGGGAGAAACTTGATGACCATAATTCTGATCATAATCCCATCGCAAACTTGTGGTGATAAAAAGCGGTTCTAAGGGCTGGAGCATTGTCATTATATAGAGGCCTGTATGATTGTCACTGTGGTCGCCGCGATCATTGCTTGTGATAGTTCTCCTGTTGAACTGACCACCCAATCTCAATGACAAGGTCTGTGAAGGGGCAATAAGATGGCTGATATTAAGATCCAACCGTTGGCTCACATGATTGTTGGTTGAGGAGAAATCAGGACTGAAGACAAATCTATCGGTATTGTATTTGTACACGGAGCTGATATTTGTACTGCTTTTAGCACCTGTTTTGGATAGCTGTATTTGATTCCACCAATTGGTGGTGGTCTCGCGGCTCTTGTCATAGATGCTGGTGGTGTAAAAGTATCGCGCGGAAAAGTCGCGATAATCATAGGCACTACGACCTTTTATTTGCCATCCATTGTTCCAACTATATCCCGCGGATAGTCCGATGGTTTTAATATCAAAGTCTGAGTTGTAAGACTCTAGGTCACTTCCGTCAAGGAGTTTGGGGTTGTGGGTTTCGCCATCGGATTGGTTGATAGAGATACCACCGCCGAAAAATGAGTGATCATTGGACTGATGCCATCCTAGATTGGATTGTATTTGATTATTTTGGCCTATTGTGACCTCTCCCTCAATGTCGTTTTGATTGTGACCATTCGGACGAGTTCCCTTGGTTACGATGTTGATTACACCACCGACCGCATCTATTCCATAGATAGCAGCAGCGGCTCCTCGTAGGATCTCTATGTGATCTATCTCTGATATCGCTACCGGGATATTGCTGTTGAAGTGAGCCGTCAATGGATCATTGAGTGCCATACCATCTATCAGCATCAACACTTGCGTGAAGGTCGAACCACGCATGGTGATATCTCCCTGAACACCAAAGGCATTGCGCGATTGCACCTCTATACCGGGGATGTATTGCAATAGATCGACAAGAGATGTAGCATAAGATTGTGCGATGGCCTTTTGGCCAAGAATTGTAATGTTTCTTCCAGTTTGTTTGGCTTGTTGAGGTATCCGGTTACTGGTGATAAAAACTGTATCTATATTTGCTGTTATTTGGGCATTGGTATAATCACTGACAAGCACAAGAAGGCATATGAAGTAGAAGGATAGAAGTGGATTTTCCATTATTAAATCTTCTTTTGTGTTGATGTTTTGCGGCGCGAAAATATCAATCCTCAGGTTTCTTTATGCATCTTGTGAAGCATTATTTTTTGAATACCAAATGTGTAAAATGAGTGTAGAAAATGATTATAAGGTTCTTTTACAGATCATTCGAAATCGGAGGTCGGTGTATCCGTTGATGTTTAGCGATGAGCGTGTTGAGGATGATACGGTTTTAGAATTGTTGGATCAGGCCAATTGGGCACCCAATCATAAGAAAACAGAGCCCTGGCGATTTCATGTTTTGTCGGGTGGAGCCAAAGATATGCTCGGCAAGAAAGCCGGTGAGTGGTATGTCAACAATCACAATGGCGATGCCTATTCGGCTGTCAAACACAAGAAAATCATGAGCAACCCTTTAAGGGCGAGTCATGTGATAGCAATCTGTATGACGCGAGATCCGGAAGGTCGATTGCCGCAATGGCATGAGGAGGCCGCTGTAGCTTGTGCCGTACAGAACTTATGGTTGGCAGTGTCGGCCAAAGGCCTAGGGGGATTTTGGAGTACTCCGCCTTTTGTATCAATCGTGGAGGAATTGATTGATATGGAAGACGGTGAACATTGCATGGGTATGTTCTATCTAGGTGTTCCTCAGCCTGACTTGCATCTCGAAGCTTCAAGGGGTGCTATCCAAGATAAAGTCAAGTGGTATAGATAGCTCCGGATTGCGTTGCTATCATTCAGCGAGCTATATGATATGGGGCGATATCTATATGAGGTCTCTCTCTATATTGATGCCTATGTAGTATCCGATGAATACCATGGCAATGCTTAGTATTGTGATCATCTTTCTGAATCTTTGATGTGTTCTATGTATTCTTATGGCAAAAATCATGCGATTTGTATGTTGTGACGCAAAAATATAGTCCAAAGCACTGATTTTAAGACAGATTTAAGATTTGGGGTGTAGCACTTGGTAGTTATTCATAAAAATAGTCTAATTCAAAGATTATTTTGCGTATTTTAAATTAGAATCGAGCCATATTGGTGCTGTTCAAATGAGCATGAAATATCGTTTGGAGAAATTATCAGCAGAATAAAAGGAATGACACCAGTCTTCGAGCTTGTATCAAATATGTTGTGCAAGGCATACCGTTTTAAAATTGCGGAGATTTGGCGGTGGTATGATTTTGAAATCGAAATATCTGGATTTATCGATCATGGTAGTGTATTGTATGGCTAAAATGAAGAAGGTGACGATCTTATGTGGTCGCATAACCGAAACCGAGATTTCTATGCCAGTGATGTGAGATGATCTTTGGGTGTTGTCTTGACTACTAAAGGGTTTTTATTATATCTTTGCGACCCATTCATAATGAGTTATGGATGAAATATTAATATCGCGGTGTGGAGCAGTTGGTAGCTCGTCGGGCTCATAACCCGAAGGTCGCAGGTTCAAGTCCTGCCGCCGCTACAATCAGGAAGCGCAATCTGTTGTCAATCAATGGATTGCGCTTTTTTCTTTAGCGAGAGTCGTGGAGGGGAAGCTGTATTTGGAGGATATTTGCACTATTGGATAGTCCTTGGTAGGAGACACTCTATGCTTTTAGAATGCATATGGAGACAATTGAGATTCTGAGGAGAGAAGATTATTTAGTGAGTCTTAGATAGAGATAGATCCTAGTCTCGATATTGACTCAATATTTCCAAAAAGGACTGTGGGTCAGGGCGCATGCGATAGACATCGGTCAAATCTGAATAAATGATCTCGTTGGAAGCATTGACAATGAGTACAGTAGGCATAACTGTATCACTATCATAGCCCAACATTTCCATTCCCATGGGAACACCATGTTGATGAAATATTTTTAGTTCTCGTGCGACCTTAAGATCTTTATCAATTAAGAATTGTGCATCAATACCGAGTGACCGGGCGAGTTTTTTGGTATGACCTGCATGCTGTGGGCTGATAAAAAGTACTTGAGTGTCGAGCGATTTTATTTTAGCGTAAGCGGCAGCCAAATCCTTGATCTGAGCTACACAAAATGGACACCAATTGCCCCTGTAAAATAGAAGTATCTTCTTGCCTTTGGGGAGAGTACTCAGTTTGATTGGATTGCCACCTGTGTCAACAAAGCTTAAATCATCGAGTACGTGACCTACCGCCAACTGATCTTTATCTCGTAAAGAGAGGTCAGAATACCAGAAAATGTATAGACACCATCCGATGCTCGAAATGATAGACAACGTCAATGCCAAAGCGCTGGCACTGTCACTAAAAAATAAGAATATCGTTAAGCACGTAGCCAATAGATTGACTACAAAGTAGGGCAATAGATATCTTGAGGTGGTCGGAGTATGGCGTACCATGATCATCGTAAAAAACACAGCGCCTGTCCCTATTGCAATGGCAGTAGTCAACCATACAGATTGCGTCTCATGCTGAAAGAAGATATAGAGGGCATAGAGTGTGCCGATGGAACTAAAGAGTATAAATGATGAAGCAAAGAAGGATTTGATTTTGTACATGGAAGAGGGTCAAGATGTTTAACTTAGAAAACGAAGATAATGAAGCATTCAACGGGTTGCGGATATCGGTCGGACAAATAGTGTTTATGTCGCAGATATGTCATTGAGATTGAATACCGAGGAGAATGAACTACGGCTTAAAGGTTTATGTTTAAAAGTTCCGCTCTGCTCTGCCGGAAATATTTTTCCAACTGATGATATAGACTTACTTTACACAGGGTATAAAGATGTATATCAATAGAAGGTGTAAGCGATGTTCAAGAAACCGAAGTTGAGTTTTTGGCAGATATGGAACATGAACTTTGGATTTTTTGGAATTCAGTTCAGTTTTGGGTTGCAGCAGAGCAACATGAGTGCCATATATAAGTATCTCGGAGCTAGTGAAAGCGAGATACCGATACTTTGGTTGGCCGGGCCACTGACAGGTTTGATTATCCAACCTATCATTGGGGCGATTAGTGATGGTACTTGGTCTCCGCGATTTGGTCGCCGCAAGCCGTTTTTTTTGATCGGAGCATTATGTGCTAGTTTTGCGTTGGTATTTATGCCGTTTTCTCAGACTATTTGGATGGCAGCCGGATTATTGTGGATTTTAGATGCCGGCAACAACATTGCGATGGAGCCTTATCGGGCTTTTGTATCTGACAAGCTCAACAAAGGCCAGCATTCATTGGGATTTTTAATGCAGAGTTTTTTTACCGGATTGGGAAGTACATTGGCCAATTTCACACCTGCGATTCTCATTTCTTTGGGGTTTTTGGCTGTGAGTGATACCATGAGCAACGGTATTCCGGTGTCAACGTATTGGGCGTTTTTTATAGGTGCCTTTGCATCCATAGCTACGATACTCTATTCTGTCATGACTACGGATGAATACCCGCCGACTGAAGAAGAACTACAATTGCTTCGTGCAGAAAATGCCAAAGGGAATATAGTTTCGAGAACGTGGAACGGAATCGTAGAAGCGATAAAGACGATGCCATTGACGATGAAACAATTAATTCCTGTTAAGTTTTTTACGTGGTATGGCATGTTTTGTTATTGGCAGTATCTCACCTCGGCTTTGTCCTTGTCATTGTACGGTACACTGGATGAGAACACCACAGGATTTAAAGAGGCTCAAGTACTGACAGGTCAAGTCAATGGGACTTATAACATTGTATGTTTTACGGTGGCATTTGCGTTGGTTCCGCTGGCTATCAAAATAGGCGCAAAGGGAGTTCACATATTTTGCCTTATTCTCGGTGGACTAGGATTATTGATGATACCTATGTTGAGCAATACGGATCTGCTTTTTAGTTTTGCCAATCCCTTCTCGGATGGTATTATTTCTGTTTCAACCATTTATTTATTTACTATCGGTCTAGGTATCGCATGGGCATCGATGTTGGCTATGCCATATCAGTTGTTGGCGGGTTCTGTTCCTAAGGAGAAGACGGGTGTCTTTATGGGGATTTTCAATTTGTTTATTGTGATACCTATGATCATACAGATATTTACGATGCAATATTTTGTCTATGACTGGCTGGGCAACAATCCGGTCAATGTGGTCAGATTGGCAGGTGTTTTTCTAATTTTGGGTGGCTTGTTCACCTTTTTTGTAAAACAGGGCGATGCTGAGGAAGAGGAAGTAGCAATATAGATTATAGATTGATAACTGATAAATAGGAGATTTTGGATGATTGTCTCTCGTATTGGAAGGATGGTGCACTGCAATTATTGCGCCAAGCTAGTGGTTCAATGGGCATCCGGGCATCCCTTCAGAATCATGACAATTATAACGCCATATTCACGCGAGATGCGGTCATGGCGGGTATTGCCGGCCTTCTGTTAGATGATGTGATTGTGATACGAGGGTTGGAGAACACCTTGTTGCAACTTAGAAAATTGCAAGGCCAACAAGGACAAGTTCCTTCTAATTATCAAGTACGGGATGATGCGATTGATTCTGTAAGTTATGGGACTTTAAGTCCTAAACTAGATGCTTGTATGTGGTATCTCATCGGTATTGGTCTGATGATCCGTTGTGGTCATGTCAAGGGCGCTGACTATAGAGAGAGTGTGAACAAAGTGGTTTACTTATTGGAAGCCATAGAATATAATGGCAATCACCTCATCTATATGCCCAGGGGTGGCAATTGGGCGGATGAATATGTCTATGAAGGATATATTCTTTCTGATCAGGTTTTGCGTGCATGGGCGTTGTCTATTTTGGGTCAAGTATATGGTCGGAAACAATGGTCTGAAAAGTCTAAGAAAATTTATACGAAAATTGAAAAATTGTATAAAGCCGAGGGGATGAGTCACTATTATTGCTCCATATCGCCGGCGAGAAATTATACTTACTTTGATTTGGCTGCACATGCGTTACTGGGCGTTCAGATCACATCAACACTGAAAGGATTATCTAACAGCTATACGTGGTTGATGAGCACATTTGTGAACAAGGGGAAGTTGCCTCCCGTATTTGATCCGGTGATTGTCAAGGGCGATTGTGACTGGGATTTATTGTCTAATTATCATTTGTTTGAATTTAGAAATAAACCATATCATTATCACAACGGCGGAATATGGTTTATATGGTTGGGTTGGTTGTCCATCGGATTGACCAATAACAATCTAGGCCAATACTCATCTGCTCTAATAGAATTGGTCGAGCGGTATTTGGGAGGTCAATTAAAATTTGAATTTGAAGAATATATATCATCTGACAATCTACATTTATGTGGAACTCAGCAATTGTGTTATTCTGCTACGGGGATATTGTTTCTATGGATGACGAAGAATAATTATAATTTTGAAATTTTAGAATAGTGGATCATATGGTTGTAAATGAGCGGATTGATGTTCATCAGGAGTATTATGAATTGTCTAGGGGGATTGAACTGTTGCTCG
This sequence comes from Bacteroidota bacterium, assembly GCA_024276375.1. GTDB lineage: Bacteria > Bacteroidota > Bacteroidia > Chitinophagales > Saprospiraceae > JAJRXG01. The sequence continues at coordinate 7,505 of JAJRXG010000383.1, forward strand.
AGCAGAAAGGAATATTGGAAAGAAAGAAAGTAGTCATAGGTATCTGTGGTGAATCCGGAAGTGGAAAGACGATTACGGCTTACTGTCTATCTGGAGTTTTACAGAATCGAGATATAGTCAGTGCAGTAATTAATCAAGATGGATATTTTTATTTGCCCCCGAGGCAGAACAATATGCGCCGCCGTGGAGATATATCATCTGTGGGCCCCAATGAGGTGAATCTCGCCTTGATGCAGGACCATATTAATGCATTCAAATCACAATCTTCTATGATAATGGTTCCTGTTGTAGATTATGCCATGAACATTATCCACGACGTGAGAGTGGATATACAAGCGGCAGAAATATTGATTGTCGAAGGAGTCTATGCATTATTGCTTGAATCTTTGGATGTACGTATTTTTATAGATCTTGATTATAATGATACTATCGAAGTACGTCAATCGAGATCGCGTGAGGCTTATGATCCGTATGTTGAACGTGTCTTATCGATCGAGCATGATTTGGTAAAGCCGCTTAGGGAGACAGCCGATATTATTATTACCGGAAGTTATGAGCCGGTTTTAAATCAACGAACCGAATCGAGGTAAAGATATGTTTTGTACTTTGGGAGGCGATATTTTAGTGTAAACTATGATTTGGCAATTTGTTTCATTTGTTGTCTTCACGGGATTTGTTGCGCTTTATGCTACCTGGAGATTGCGAAAAGATGCGCTCAATACTCAAGAGGGATATTTCTTAGGAGGTCGTAGTTTGAGTGGTATTGTTATAGCGGGCTCATTATTATTAACCAATATTTCTACCGAGCATCTTATCGGTATGAATGGATCTGCCTATCACAATGGTGCCTTGGTGATTACGTGGGAGGCCACTTCTGCAATAGCTCTGGTGCTTGCGGCCTTATATTTTGTTCCGAAGTATCTAAAGATGGGGTTGACGACAATACCCGAATTTTTAGAGAAACGATTTGATGGAATGACGCGTACCATCATCGCCTTACTATTGATTATTTCATTTGTTGCGACATTGTTGCCTATTGTTCTTTATACGGGAGCATTGAATATCGAAAGCATATTTGAGATATCGGAATTATTGGATGTGACCAAGACGCAAGGTTTATGGATAACAGTATTGATTGTGGGCGTAATTGGTTCGGCATATGCGATTTTTGGCGGTCTCAAGATGGTGGCCTACACTGATAGTATCAATGGATTTGGTCTGTTGTTAGCGGGACTGTTAGTTCCTCTTATGGCGTTGTATGCGATCGGAGAAGGAGATATCATTGATGGTTTGTTGACAGTGTTTCACCATGCACCTGAGAAGTTCAATGTCATCAGTGATGAGCCATCTTTTGGGATTGGCGCGCGGGATTCTATTTTGCCTTTTAGTGTATTGTTTACAGGGATGATTATCAATCAGCTTTATTTTTGGACGATGCACCAGTCGATCATTCAGCGTGTTTTGGGAGCTGTTAGTTTGAAGGAGGCCCAGAAAGGGCTACTTTTTACGGGAGTATTGAAGTTGTTGATGCCGCTTATCATCATCTTGCCTGGGATTATTGGATATTATTATTTTGGAGATAGTCTTTATGATACACCTGACTTGATTTATCCAGAATTAATCAAAAAAGTATTACCGTTTTGGTTGACCGGATTCTTTGTTGCTGTTGTTATGGGAGCGGTATTAAGTACTTTTAACAGTGCGTTGAACAGTGCTGCTACGATATTTAGTTTGGGCATATACAAGCGATATATCAATCCGGGTATTGCTGACGGAGGAATTGTAAAAATCGGTCGCTGGGTATCCTTTGTTTTAGCGGTATTTGCCATCAGTGTAGCACCGATGGTGGCAAGTGCTCCGGATGGACTGTATCAACTTTTGCAGCAATTGAATGGGATCTTTTTTATACCGATGGCAAGTGTCATACTTGCGGGATTTTTGTTTCCGAAGGTTTCTGCCGTTGGAGCCAAGGCAGGACTATTATTTGGGTTGTCTTTTTATGTGATAGTCAATTTTGTGTATTGTGCAGACTTGCATTTTGTCCATATTTGGGGCTTGGAGTTCGTCTTGAATATTATCGTCATGCACATTGTTTCGCTATGGTATCCGAGGATCAATAGATTTGTGATTCAAGATGTGGGAGCAGTCTCTTTGGAACCGTGGAGGTACACCGATGTATTTAGCTTTATATTGGTTGTTGTTACCATATTGATCTATGTGATGTTGGGGCAGGTGTAAATTGAGAAAATCTCCTTTCAGACGAGTTGGAACGATTCAGGAAGGACGATTTAGAAAAAAATTACAGTGAATGATCTGATACCGTGCATGATGTTGACTCACAGAACCTTCCTAAATTTTGGAATATATCCAAATGTTGTATTTTTACTGCATGACAGCTGCACAGCGATTCAAGGAGATCCGAATAGAGTTGGGGTTGACCCAATCGGATTTTGCGCATCAATTGGGCATCAAATCCACGACAGCCGATATAGAACGGGGTAGGGTTAGAATTTCCGGAAGGGCGATTATGCTATTGTTGAAGTAATACCAAATCAACCCCTTGTGGATCTACGGCCAAAGTAAGATGAAGTATCTAAACCCCGATCATGTTGATACGGCTCCACAAGTGATCACAGTGGACAATCCGGGACGTGAAAATATTCTTCTTATAGAGGCCAAAGTAGCTGCGGGTTATGCAGATAATCTTGGAGATCATTTGTATTACCAAAACCTCCCGGCCTTTACTTTTCCACTGCCCGAATATCGCAATGCTACCTTTCGTGGATTTCAAGTTGTAGGAGATAGCATGAGTCCGATCATTCAACCCGGCGAGTGGGTGTTGGCTCGTGCGGTCGATAGTCTCCAAGATATCCGCAACGGTCAGATATACGTAGTGGTGGAGTCACGGAGTATCCGTATCAAGGAGGTTCATCTGAGCGATGATATGAAGGAGTTGAGGCTTGTTTCGTACAATACAGATTATCCTCCGGTCTCTATAGAATCCACGGATATTTTAGAAGTATGGGAGTATCACAGCAAAGTTTCCATAGGGCTGCCATTGCAAGAAAGCTCAGAAGTACTCCGGGATATATATACCGAAATAGCCCGAATGAAGGACCTTCTTGAAAAACTACAATGACTAGTGTGATGCACATAGAACCGTCATGGTTTTATCTGTTTACGTAGTGTCTTGCCCAAGGGGCTGCCTTTACAGGGATGTCTGCCAGATATAAGTTAATTAGAATTAAAAATTACCACAATATGGATCAACAAGGTTTATTAGAAATTGTAAAAGAAATGGCATTTGGAGGGAGAGATTATGAGTCAATAGTAACAGAATTAGAAAAACATAAGGGCTCAATCCCAGAAGAATCAATGAATTTAGTCAAAAGAAAAATTGATGATTATATCGTTACTTATCAATTGGGCAATCAAGAAAGATCAAAAGCTTTAAATCAAGTGTTCATTGGAGTGTTTTTATTTCTATTCGGAATGGGAATAACAGGATACACCTACTTGAGTAGTAATAGCCAATATGTTTTAGCTTTTGGAGCAATTTTGAGTGGAGCTTGGGTGGCAAAAGAAGAGTATAAATCTTATCGTAAACCAATTGAGGAATTAATCCCACGAAAGAATATTTTTCGCAGATAGGAAAGTGAAATTTGGAATATCATTTTACATAAAAGATGAGGAGCCAAATTAGTATTGAGGTAAGAAAACACTAAAGTAGAAATAAGAATATTTCAAATTTAAAGAAGCATGTTAGGACTAAATGCGACAAAGGATAAAAAGGAGCTGCAACACTATCTATAGGTTATAGCTTCCTATCGCCAACTACTACTCGATCATTTGCCAGAAAGGCCGATTTTGGTAGGATCCCCCATTCACAGTTTTGCTCGTATTTAGGAGGTGAATCATAGTGATTTCATCAATAATGTATAGCTTCGTGCCGGATTTGGTGCATTGTTTCAATGGAAGGAATGCTGAAAAGGGAATCCGGTGACTATTGTACATAGAATTCCGGAACTGTACCCGCAGCTGTAAGCTTTGTCAATGGTTCGATCGCAGATGACCACTGTACGACATCATTCGTATGGGAAGGTAGATTGGACAGTAGAAGTAAGTCAGAAGACCTGCCAGATAGGACATATTTAGGTTCATTTATTTTTGTAACATTCAGTGCTTTCGGGAATAAAAGCGGGAATGATAGATAACACTGTGACAGCGTGGTGTCTTCATGCCGATTCTTGTTCGCATCTGAGCAATTATTATACAGATGTTGATTTCATATAATCAAAGGAGGACAATCTTGTTGAGTATTGTGGTATTCTGCCTCTTGACTTTTGACCCACTATGGTCTCAGGATAGTCTCCAAATCCAAGAAGTCGTTATCACCGGCACGCGTTTTGAACTCCCCGTTGAGCAATCGGGAAAAACGATCTATAAGATCACTAAGCAACAGATAGATCTCAGCAAGGGCAAGACTGTGGCGGACTTACTCAACGCCATTCCGGGTTTTCACATCGATGGAAATTTTGGTACTCCGGGCACCAATCTTAGTTATTCATCACGAGGAGGGCGCAATCGGCAGATTGCGATACTTATAGATGGCATCTTGGTTGCTGACCCTTCCGCAATAAATGCCTTTTACGATCTACGGTTTCTGTCACTTGATGAGATTGAGTCAATCGAGATTCTGAAAGGGGGCTTGAGTACATTGTATGGGACAAGTGCAGCTACAGCCGTAGTCAATATAACCTTGCGTGCTCCTGATAAGAATGCGAAATCCAAAACGATAGATCTTCATGGAGGTTCATATGGAACCGTCGGTGGTAGTGGTTTGATGAGTGGACAATTCGATCGATCTAAGTATTTATTGTCCGTTGATTTCGACCGTAGCGTGGGATTGTCAGCGGCTTCGGATGAGATGTCCGCCACCTCATTTGATAATGATGGATACAAACAATTGAATACCTTGTTGAAGTATGGATTTCAAGCTTCACCTCAATGGAAAGTCGATATTATTGGGATGTATAGAGCTTTTTCTGCTGATTATGATGATGGAGCTTTCAGTGATGCTGACAACAATCAAGTTTCTAAAGAGCTGAGAGTGGGCATCACGCCGACTTACTCATACGACAAGGGACTGATTAGAATGCAAGCGAGTCATACATCTGGAGATCGAAATTTCATTAGTTCATTTCCAGTTCATTATAAATCGCGCAATCTACAAGCAGAACTTTCTCAAGAGCATAGATGGTCTGATATGATCAAGGGATTGTGGGGCGTTCAATTGCAACAATTGAGTTATAGTGACGTAGGCAATATCGACTTTTCCAATGCTCAAATAACGATGATTGATCCATATGCCTCAATAGTGATGAGTCATCATAGTGGCTTAAATCTCCACCTAGGTGCAAGATTGAACACACATTCCACTTATGGTAGCAAGATGGTGTACAATATCAACCCTTCTTTTCTAATGCAATCCGGTAGAAATACTCGGATAAAAATGTATGCCTCGATTTCAACTGCCTATATCACTCCGTCCTTATTTCAATTGTATGCACCGTTTATAGGCAATACAGCATTGACTCCGGAAGCATCCTTCAATAGAGAACTTGGGTTGGCATTCTACTTGAATCAGGCACTGAGTATAAACGTAGTTTACTTTGAGCGCAATGAGACCAATCCCATTGATTTTGTTAGTCAATTTGATGACATGGGCAATTATATCGGTGGGCAATATATGACCGCCATGTCCAATCGAGATATCAATGGTATAGAATTGGATTTTAAATGGAAGGTGAATGAGCAGTGGAACGTGAATGCCAATTATGCTATTGTAAATAGTGATGATGAAGTATCGCTGTACCGCCTGCCGAAAAACAAAGCAGGTGCAGCCGTGCAATATCAAGCCGGCCCTGTGACGAGTATCCGGTTGGATTATATTTTTACCGGGGGTAGAAAGGTCTTTACTTACTTTTTGTTTTCTGAGGTGGATTTAGATGCGTACCAATTGGTGGATTTGTATGTACAACATAAGTTGTTGAAAGACCAATTGACTGTTTATGCGTCGATCAACAATTTGACCAATACAGATTTTGTAGGCGTATATGGATTTACGACCAGAGGGAGAAACTTTGTTCTAGGGATGAAGTTGGACTTGTAGGTTAGCATTGTTGATCATTGTATGACATACTTCAAGTTGGGTCAATGATAGACGTCTATTGTATGCCAAGAATGCCATGAATATCTTATTTTGTACACTTAAATTTTTAATTTCAGTGATATGAAAGGGACATTTCTTCTGCCTTGTGTTGTGATTCTACTGCTCAATGGCTTAGGTACGTCGTCATTTGTTATGGCACAAGAAGCGGAGCATTATGGTGTCGTGTTGAAAGATCTGAATGGGTTTTTCCCTTTTGAGGTTCCTAAGTCCATCGAACAATGGGAAGAGCGCAAGAAACTTTTGCAACGCAGGGTACTTGTAGCCAATAATCTATGGCCGATGCCTAAAAAGACACCCCTCAATGCTGTTATTCATGGCAAAATAGAGCGCCCGGGATTTACTGTTGAAAAAGTATATTTTGAAAGTATTCCGGGTTTTCGTGTTACGGGTCTATTATTCCGACCGGTGGATATTGACCCCAATGTGCGCTTGCCGGCCGTACTTTCTCCTCATGGACATGGCGGAAGATTGAAGGGTACAGGTGCTGAGAAAATACTGGAGCAAATCGCCAATGGGGAAGAAGTGTTTGAGGACTCTGGTAGATTTCCCAAAATAGCTCGATGTGCAACCCTAGCTCGTATGGGATGTGTGACATTGTTGTATGATATGATTGGATATGCTGACAATCAACAATTGTCATTTGAATTGGCACACAGATACGCCACAGCGAGACCTGAATTTGAAGGCAAGGAACATTGGGGCTTCTTTTCTGCGCAAGCGGAGATGAGGATGCAATCTATTTTTGGATTACAGACATGGAATAGCATAAGAGCGTTAGATTTTTTGATGTCATTGCCTGAAGTAGATCCCCGTCGTATAGGTATTACAGGCAATAGTGGCGGTGGCACGCAAACGATAATACTCGACGCCATAGATGAACGTCCAGTCGTATCGTTTCCCAATGGGATGGTTTCTTCCTCCATGCAAGGAGGATGTACATGTGAGAATGTCTGTTTGCTTCGGATTGGAACAGGCAATGTCGAATTGGCAGCGATGTTTGCTCCCAAGCCACAAGGGATGACAGCTGCAGATGACTGGACTAAGGAGATGTTGGTTGAGGGCAAAGGGTTTTCGGAGTTGCAAGAGCTGTATCGTATGTATGGCCACCCCGAGGCAGTAATATGCGAAGACTTGAGACATTTTCCGCATAATTATAACTATGTGACGCGCAGCATTATGTACTCTTGGTTTAACAAATATTTGGAATTGGGTTTAGAAGAACCCATTGTGGAGCACGATTTTAGAAGCCTTACATTAGATGAGCAAGCAGTATATGACAAGGATCACCCTCGTCCAAAAGGAGGGGATGACTTTGAGCGAGGTCTAACTCAATGGCTCGCGGATCAATCAGACCGTCAGTTGAGAGATTTGCCGGCAGAGGATCGTCATAGTATTGTATTGTTGGCATGGCAGACCATCCTTGGAGTTGATGAAATATCTGATAGAGAAGACGACTCATTGTCGCTGTTCATTGGTGCACAATACGCCAAGGACAAAATAGCCATATGGATTGATGGGGATGGAAAAGGGGCAGTGGTCAATGCTGCCATGGCAAAGAAAATTGTTGATGAAGGCTCAGCGATTCTGACCACGGATCTACTGCTATCGGGAGTAAGCGAGACCCCAGTTGTTGCGGATGATCGTGCTTATGCCGGATACACTTTTGGATACAATCATACATTGTTCGTCCAACGGGTACAACAAGTGGTCAGATTGATCAACAGAGCAAGCCGTATGGGCGGAGCTATCCAGTTGATCGCGAGCAATGGTGCAGAACCTGTGGCTATAGCGAGTTGTGCGGTCACTAGAAAAGGTGTTATTCAAAACTTGCTTCTTGAGCAAGCCCAATTTAGATTTGTTGATATTACCAATTATCGAGACCCTGATTTTGTTCCGGGAGCTGTAAAGTATGGAGATATCGATGGGCTTTTACAGCTCGTCGCAAATAATGGAACTACAGTTACTCTTTTTGATTGATTTCTAACTTGGGTATCAAAGACAATATTTTGGCGAGGCGAGTAGTTTTTTTCATATCTCCCTGCACATCCAATCTTCCTTGTACAAAAGCGGTCTGAATGTCGAGATCTCCGGTTGCGATACGCATGAGGTGCTTATCATTGATGGTCAATGTGACATCAGGTTCAGCAGCTTTTCCTCTTCGGATCGTCCCAGGAGCTTTATTGAAATCCAGTTTCCATTGAGCTGAAGGAGTTCCATTGATGATAAATTGGAATACGCCGGAGTTGGGTTTTATAAACTCCGGGTTGTTTTTTAAGAACTTTTTGATATGGGCAAAGAACTTGTCAGATTGAGGAGGGATATTTTCTTTTTCCTTTTGCTTTTCTACGCGGGCGAGGACGAGTGCTTCCAATTCATTGGCGGATTCTCTGATGTATCTCGTAAAAACATCTATATCGGGCATAGATCGAGCATCAGAAGTCGGACTGATGGATATGCGTCCGTCATAGCTAAACACTGTGATAATCAACCCCATACCATCTATTATCGGTGCCATGCCCATGACTGTATGAAGTTTGTGACCTTGCATATAGAGTGGTATTTGTGGTCCGGGGACATTGGTGATCACTACATTGAATACGGGATTGTGCATTTTGGACAAGTTAAATCTCGAATACAATCGAGCGGCTTGATTGGCTACACCAAAGGGCACTATTTCGGCTAGGTCGGAGAGTGTTTTAGCGCCCATTGCATTTTGGTATGTTTTTCCACGCTGGGTATTTTCGTGGATGACCTCAAGACGTTCGATGGGGTCTTCGATATTGGTCGCCAACTGTACGAGCATATTGGACAGTTGGTTGCCCGCTTCACCATCTTTAGAAGCGTTGCGAACAGAAATAGGCACCATAGATACGAGAGGCTTTTTGGGGAGTCTGTCTTTTTCAAGTAGATATCTCCTGAGTGCTCCTGCACAAAAAGCGAGAATCACATCATTGACGGTCGTGCCCATGACAGTACGGATCGTCTTGACTCTATCCAGAGACAATAGGGCGGAGTTCCATTTTCGTTTGGCAGAAATAATACCATTCAGAGGTGTCTTGGGTGCAGTAAAAGGAGCAGTCGGGAGTTCAATATTGTGCATTCTACTCAACATTCCTGACTTGATCGTGGCCTTGGCTGCAGTTCCGATAATTTTAGGGAGTTTCAATGGGTTTTTGGCAAAACTCATTGCACTCTTCATTACGATGCTTGCTTCATTTGGAAGGGGTTTGGGATTGAAGGGTTTTGGTGGTTTTGGGGCTTTGGTTTTGGGGCTCACATCGTACATCAGACTCATGAGACCAGCACCGGCGACACCATCAACCGCCACATGATGCAGCTTGGATATGATGGCGCAAGACCCTTTGGGGACTTGACTGATATCGTTTATTCCTTCGACAAATGTAAAATTCCAGAGTGGACGTGATCGATAGAGTGGTTCGCTAAATATTTCTGATGCCATCCCACGCAGTTCTTTCCAACCACCAGGTTGGGGCAAGGCTGCTCGTTTAAGGTGTAGATCTATATTAAAATTAGGATCATCAACCCAGTAAGGATAATCTACACTCATAGGGGCAAACATCAATCGTTGACGCAACACGGGCATTTGGTGCAGTCGTGATTCTAGAGTTTTTTTAAATATATCAAAACTCACAGAACCTTCTATGATGGCCACACTACCGATATGCATTGGACTTGTCGGTGTCTCTGCATAAAGAAAAGCGGCATCCATGCCGGAGATGGGTCTTATATGAGGATTGTCTAGAAGGTTAAAAACTTTGTCGATCATAAAGGTGGTTTACTAGGCTGCACTTGATTTTGCCAAAATACTACTTGATACGGAGCTTTGCAAGTCTAAGTGGTCAAGCTCGGTGCGATTGAATCAAA
>JAJRXG010000384.1 GCA_024276375.1 Bacteroidota bacterium
AGATAAAAACAAAACGCTTGATATTACTGTCGAAGTCCGCAACTTTGATGAGCTCAATGAAGTGCTTTCTCTAGAAATTCCGGTACGTGTCATGCTGGATAACTTTACTATAGATCAAACCGTCAAGGCCGTTGATATAGTTGGTGATCGACTTGAAATAGAGGCTTCAGGAGGCATTGAGCTGAACAATATCAGAGCAACCGCCGCAACAGGTGTAAATTTTATCTCTGTTGGCGCTCTGACGCATTCAGCTCAAAGCCTAGATCTGAGCCTCAAAATCATATAGTGATCAATGAGGATAAGTGAGTATTAGAAAAATGAGTAGTGCCGCAAAAAAGAGCATCGCCAGATAGAATCGAGCGTCTCGAAACACACTTGAGTCTTGTTGAGTCATTAGTAAGTTTTGGTATGTCTAGTAAATGTGATACCATAAGTGTTTATTTATTATTAACTTAGGTTGTACGTATGAACAGCACTTTTGCCATTCACTTTAGGCATGAAGTTATTCAAGAAGATCTGTTAAATGAGTTGTAAGTACTTGATTTACAAGACGTAGTTCTTTTTGTGTATCATAGCCAAAGCTACAGAATGAAAAAACCGACGTATTGGGAAATCTATGACTTGCACATAACTTAACAATATGTCTTAAATAACCTCAATGAAAGAAATTGAAATATAAAGAGCGATAATCCGCTGTCTTTATCAATCCATTCCTTTCAACTTTCTAATGATTCTTGGTTGTTGGTCAATACATCTCATGCACAAACGATACCATGGTTTTTTTTTGTCATGTGACTACTATACCCAATTCCCTAGTCCTTTTTATACAGATTATATGTAAACATTATAAATGATATGTAAGCATTTGATTTATAGCTTCTTTCACTTGCTACACATATCAAATGTGTACAATACACCCTTTAATATGATGATATAAATACCGTAATTCGGGTATGCATTTGTTTGCATTGCCCAATCTCTCTATGGGACAAATCTCTTAGTTATGGACTCGATCGATCCGATAATAGACGCCAATCTGTCTGCCATGAACAATAATATGGTGACAAATGAAGTAACAGCGGAAACGTTGCCGTAATTTTGTACCTTTTATACGTCAGTGTGGCAGTTTATTACGTTATGGAATGATAATCGCCTAAGACACATATATCAGAAACCCAAAACTCATGTTCAACTTATTCAAAAAAGTATTTGGAACCAAGGCGGATCGCGATGTCAAGGAGTACACACCTCGGATAGAAGAGATCAATAACTTCTTTGAAGAATTTCAGGCACTTACGCACGATGAACTACGCAACAAGACCTTGGAGTTTAAACAGCGTATTGCCACACATCTCCAAGGTATTGATCAAGATGTAGCCGAAGCAAAAAGCAATATTGAAGCTACTCAAGACATTCAAAAAAAAGAAGATCTTTATAATGATCTGGATGAACTTATCAAAGAACGCGATAGTCATCTTGAAGATATCCTCAATGAGATATTGCCCGAAGCCTTTGCCGTAGTAAAACAGACCGCTCAACGATTTAGTAAAAACATAACTTTGTCCGTCACGGCAACGGATCATGATCGTGACTTAGCTGCTCAAAAATCCTATGTGGAAATAAAAGGCGATCAAGCTCAATGGAGCAACTCATGGACTGCTGCAGGAGGAGATATCACTTGGAATATGGTACATTATGATGTGCAACTCATAGGTGGAATGGTATTGCACGATGGGAAAATAGCAGAAATGCAGACCGGTGAGGGAAAAACCCTTGTCGCAACATTGCCAGCCTATCTCAATGGACTTTCGGGTCAAGGTGTACATGTCATCACCGTCAATGATTATTTGGCAAGAAGAGATTCCGAATGGATTGGCCCTATATTTGAATTTCTCTTTTTGACCATAGATTGTATCGATAGGTACAGACCTCACTCTCCCCAACGAATCAAGGCCTATCAAGCAGATATCACCTATGGTACCAACAATGAGTTTGGGTTTGATTATCTCAGAGATAATATGGTGCACTCTCTAAGCGAACAAGTACAAGGCAAGCACCACTTTGCTATGATTGATGAAGTAGATTCTGTACTTATTGATGATGCCCGAACACCGTTGATCATCTCAGGCCCCGTGCCAAAAGGTACTGAAGATCAAGAATATCTGGAATTAAAACCCAAAATCGAAAGACTCATAAGCGCTCAGCGAAAACTAGCAATGGGTTTCTTGTCAGAAGCCAAGAAGAGCTTTGCAAATGGAGATCTTGGGCCTGAAGAAGACCAAGGGGGCATCAGCCTACTTCGAGCACATCGAGCTTTACCTAAATACAGACCTCTCATAAAGTTCCTAAGCGAAGAAGGTGTCAAAGTAGCTCTTCAGAAAGTTGAAAACTTCTACATGCGTGAACAATCCAAGAACATGCATATCGTCGATGCAGCTCTTTTATTTACAATTGATGAGAAAAACAGAAATGTCGAATTGACCGATAATGGAGCAGAATTTCTCGCAAAAGGAGAAGAAGATCAAAACTTTTTTGTCCTCCCTGACCTCACCCTTGAAATGCAAAAACTCGATGATGAAGAAAAATCAACAGGTGTGAGTACTTCAGAAATGAGAAATGAACTCATCCAAGACTACTCCATAAAATCCCGGCGCTTACATGCCGTAAGCCAACTCCTTAAAGCTTATACTCTATTCGAAAAAGATGAAGAATACGTAGTACTGGACGGCCAAGTAAAAATAGTGGATGAGCAAACAGGCAGAATGATGGAAGGTCGGAGATACTCTGACGGCCTGCATCAAGCGCTCGAGGCCAAAGAAAATGTCAAAGTCGGAGATATCACACAGACATATGCCACCGTCACTCTCCAAAACTACTTTCGTATGTACCATAAGCTCTGTGGTATGACAGGTACAGCTGAGACAGAAGCCAAAGAGCTCTGGGATATCTACAAGCTTGATGTCGTTGTAATCCCTACCAATAAACCAATAATACGAGATGATCGCGAAGATTTGGTTTACAAGACAGCAAGAGAAAAATTTAACTCGGTTATTGAAGAAATAGATCGATTGACAGCTGCAGGAAGACCTGTACTGGTAGGAACAACATCTGTCGATATCTCTGAAAAACTCAGTAGAATGATGCAGTTGCGTGGCATCAAACACAATGTCCTTAATGCCAAGCAACATCAACGAGAAGCTCAAATCGTTGCAGAAGCCGGCCTCGCCGGCAATGTAACTATCGCCACCAATATGGCTGGACGTGGTACCGATATTAAGATCAATGATGCAGTAAAAAAAGCAGGAGGTCTAGCCATTATCGCCACTGAAAGACATGATTCTCGTCGCGTTGATCGCCAGCTCCGTGGTCGTGCAGGAAGACAGGGAGACCCTGGATCATCACAATTCTATGTCTCTCTTGAAGACAACCTTATGCGCCTGTTCAACTCTGAGCGACTCGCAAAAGTGATGGATCGCATGGGTCATAAGGAAGGTGAAGTACTACAACATAGCATGGTGAGCAAGTCCATCGAACGAGCTCAGAAAAAACTTGAAGAAAACAGTTTTGGTATTCGAAAACGACTCCTCGAATATGACGATGTCATGAATATCCAGAGAGAAGCCATCTATAAAAAACGTAGAAATGCTCTTTCCGGAGACCGCTTGTCAGTAGATCTGTTCAATCTGTTCTCCTCCCTTTGCGAAAATATTGTCATTGATTATAAGAACATAGATGATTATGATGCTTTTCGCAACGAATGTATCCGCGTACTTGGATATGACCCTGAGATCGATGCCGCTGCATTCAACGAATCCACTGTAGCTGATCTCTCCATAGACCTTCAATCTCAGACACAGGATTTCTATCAAATGAAGTTTGGGCGTATTGTTGAGATATTAATGCCTGTAATTAAAAGAGTTTACTCGGAGGAAGGCAATCGTTATAAGCGTATCGCCATACCTTTTACGGATGGTAGCAAGAAAACATTGCCGATCTCCGCAGATCTTAAAGAAGCTATTGACTCAGACGGAAAGTCTGTCATAAGGGATATTGAAAAAGCCGTAAGTCTTGCTATAGTTGATGAAAACTGGAAGGAGCATCTCCGCGCTATGGATGAATTAAAAGACTCGTCTCAAGCTGCCTCCTTTGAACAGAAAGATCCTCTTGTTATTTATAAAATGGAGGCCTATGACCTCTTTGAAAGATTAATTTATTCTATCAATGAAGAGGTCAGTTCGTACTTAATGAAAGGGAGACTTGTCATTGATGTTAATGAAGAGCTTCAAGAAGCCAAACAAGTCAAAACAGACTTAAGTAAAACTCAAACCTCTAGAGAGGAACAAGCACAACGAGCTGCCGCCGAAGCGGTTAGTAGGACTCGTTCAAAACCCGAGACTTTTAAACGAACGGAACGCAAGATAGGTCGTAATGAACCTTGTCCCTGTGGTAGTGGTAAAAAATACAAACAGTGTCACGGCAAAGGATGATGAAACTCAATGAACCAATTTTGATTTTCTGGCTGAAGTGGTTGAATATTTAACTCGATCGGTATAACTTGTACATTCATTCGTATTTTTAACAATGCTGTTCACATCAATTACCGTTGCAACTATCTATTTATTTGATGATAAATCCTAAAAACATGAAACCTGTCGTTCTTTTTGCCTTGTTTTGGACAGCGTCCTTCCTCTGTGAAGGTCAAGTTTCCTTTATTGAACATCCCGCCATAAAAAAAGTGATGACACAATACGTGGTTCAAGGCAAATCTCAAGAGATGATCGAAGGGTGGAGGATTAAAATAATTAGTACTACCAATCGCAGAGCTTGGGATAGTGCAAAGTACCGATTTGAGGCTCATTTTCCGGATTTAGAATATGCACAAAATTATGAGGCACCCCACTACAGTCTCAAAGTAGGAGCCTTCGAAAACCGCTTTGATCTAGAACCTATGCTCGTCTTAATAAAAGAAAAATTTCCTCAAGCCATCCCGTTTAGAGACCTTATCATGAAGAGAGAATTGTTTTGACTTATGGCCACGGGAAAAAAAATCACTCGTGGATTTGACTGGATACTGATTGGGGTTTATCTCTGCCTTGTTTTGGTTGGTCTTACGATGGTTTACTCTACAACATATCATGATTACTTGAACGAGAGCATTTGGGGTCTGAATACCCCATTTGGAAGACAATTGGTATGGTCCGGAATTTCGATCGCTTCCCTTTTATTAATCTCCCTGATTGATTGGCAGGTCTGGAATACTTTTTCATTGCCTCTTTATGTTTTTGCTGTTATAGTGTTAATTGCATTATTGGCTTTTGGAACGGAGATTAAGGGAGCACGGTCATGGCTGAGGATCGCTTCATTCTCCATCCAACCGAGTGAGTTTGCTAAGATTGCTACACTGATATTTTATGCCAACTTGTTGAGTTCAGTTCAGATTAGACTCAAGGAGACTAAATCTCTACTTGTCTTGCTCGGTGTTATATCACTTCCTGCCTTACTCATTATTCTCCAGCCGGATCCTGGCTCTGCACTAACATTTGGATCACTCTTGATTGTCACATACCGCAAGGGGTTGTCGCCCATATACTTCATCGCATTAATTGCGATATTCTTAACTCTAGTTACGTCATTGATTTACGGATTTTATCTCGTATCGAGCATTGTATTCCTCATAGGACTTATAGCGGTACTCAATTTTAAGCGTACCAAGTATCGAGCATTTCTATTGGTATTGACACTTGGGTTGTTCAATATTCTTACTTACAGATATGATGTCGTCCATTATTCGATCATAGTCAACGCACTGTTTTTTATGTTTCACCTATGGTATTTCAATAAGCGCAAAAGCATCTATTCTAAAGTTTCCGTAATGGCTACTCTTCTCTTTCTTTCTGCCCTGTCTTTGGGCAGTTCATATGCATTTCACAATATACTCAAACCACATCAACAAGATAGAATCAATGTATGGCTCCAGCCCGAAGAATGTGACCCTCAAGGGTCACTTTATAATCTTATTCAATCCAAATTTGCCATTGGATCCGGAGGTCTTCGGGGCAGAGGATTCCTAGAAGGCACCTTGACCAAGTTGAACTATGTGCCGGAACAAACGACAGATTTTATTTTTAGTAGTATAGGAGAAGAACAGGGATTTGTAGGTAGTGCTTTGGTCGTTGTTTTATTTTTGATACTGATTATGCGCATTGTCAATATAGGTGAATTCTCCAGCCACCTCTATATTTTATACTTTTCTTATGGAGTCGCAGGATTTATCTTTATACATTTCTTTCTCAATATCGGTATGACGATGGGTTTGTCTCCTGTCATAGGGATACCCTTGCCATTTATTAGTAAAGGGGGGTCTTCTTTATTGGCTTTCTCTATCATGATCGGAATCGTCTTGAGTATGAGTAAAGATCGCTAGTTTATCCATACAATGAAGGTGAATATTAAAACGCAACACACGTGAGTATAACTTTTGACTTGATCAAAACAGAAGAGGGTAGCCAAGCCAGGATGGGTCAAATACATACGGATCACGGCATCATTGAGACACCTATCTTTATGCCTGTAGGTACACAGGCTAGCGTTAAAACCTTGCGACAAGGAGATCTAAATACCTTGGGCGCTCAGATTATATTGGGCAACACTTTTCATCTTTATCTTCGTCCAGGTCATGAGATTGTTCATGCAGCGGGAGGTCTGCATAAGTTTATCGGTTGGAACAAACCCATGTTGACTGACAGTGGCGGATATCAGGTCTATTCACTCAAAGAACTCCGCAAAATCACAGAAGAAGGTGTATCTTTTAGATCTCCGATAGATGGATCCAAGCATTTTTTTAGTCCTGAAAGTGCGGTTGAGATACAACGCAGTATAGGTGCAGATATCATTATGGCATTTGATGAGTGTACTCCATATCCATGTGACTATGCATATGCCCAAAAATCCATGCATATGACGCACAGATGGCTCGATCGTTGTCTTGCTCATTTTGATAATACCCCTGGATCTCATCCATATGCCCAAACACTTGCTCCCATCGTCCAAGGTAGTACATATGAAGACCTTAGAATTGCTTCAGCACAGTATATAGCAACGCACAATCGTCCCATCAATGCTATCGGAGGGCTATCAGTAGGTGAACCGGCTCCGATTATGTACGACATGACGGAGACCGTTTGCGCTCATCTGCCGACGGACAAGGCTCGTTATCTCATGGGGGTAGGAACACCTCAGAATCTCCTCGAATGTATCCACAGGGGCATTGATATGTTTGATTGTGTGATGCCTACACGCAATGCACGCCACGGATTGCTTTATACCAGACAAGGACGCATCAATATTAAGAACGCCAAATGGAAAAATGATTTTAGTCCAATCGATGAAGAGAGTACCAGTCTCCTAAGTCAAACTCATACCAAGGCGTATTTAAAACACCTTTTCAGGGTTGAGGAGTCCCTAGGATATCAGATCGCCAGTATCCACAATCTAAGTTTTTATTTGTGGCTCATAAAAGAAGCCAGAATAAAGATCGAGGAAGACGCATTCACATCGTGGAAAGACTCTATTATCGCTGACCTAGATCGAAGGTTGTAGTCTCGATTCTATATTCGGATTTCATCATCATTCTTATCAAAAAACTTAAACTTATTGATGGGATATGAAGTATCTACTTGGATATCAATCCAACTACGGTATTTGCGATACCACTGAATCTTTTTGTTAAACAATCCGATCTTCAAGTGTGATTTTACAAAGGGGTGGACAACCAATTTTAGTTTGGATTTTTGTCGAGCACTAAATATCATCTCAAGTTGACGCTCAATATCATCTGTTACAAGAATACTAGGCTCGACATTGCCTGTGCCCAAACAACTGGGGCACACTTCCGCCGTTTTGATCTTTATCTCCGGTCTTGTCCGCTGACGGGTGATCTGCATCAATCCAAACTTAGTGAGCGGCAGTATCGTATGCTGTGCTCTATCTGTGGACATATGTTTTTTGAACTCTTGCAGCAGTTTCCTTTTGTGTTCGGGAGCGCGCATATCGATAAAATCGACAATGATAATACCGCCCATATCTCTAAGCTTCATCTGTCGAGCGATTTCATCAGCCGCTTCGAGATTGACTGAGAGAGCTGCGCTCTCTTGATCTGTATTTTTGCGCTTTGGACCGCTATTGACATCAATGACGTGCATGGCCTCTGTATGCTCTATGACGAGATAGGCGCCGCTCTTCATTGTAAAAGACTTGCCGAAAGAAGATTTTATCTGCCGATTTATACCATAGTGATCAAAGAGTGGACGACTACCTGAATACAATTGTAGCATCTTGACTTTGTCTTGAGCCGAAGTTCTCAGATAACTCTTTATATTTTCATATGTCTGTTTGTCATTGACAATAATCTTACTAAAGGATTCATTGAGAATGTCTCTCAGCACGGTTTCAGTTTTGTCTAGTTCCTTTAGCAAGAGTTCATAGCGACGTGCCTTCTTTAGTTTTTCAAAAATCTGATCCCATTTGTTGGTAAGATTAATGATGTCTTCGTGTAGATGCTGCACACCCTTACCTTCCGCTGCGGTGCGCACAATCACACCAAAGTTCTTCGGCTTGATACTTTCAACCAATGCTTTCAATCTATGCCTCTCTTCCTCTGTTGACACTTTCTTAGACACCGCCACCATATTCTTAAAAGGACTTATAACAACATATCTCCCGGGTATTGTTATTTCACATGACAATCGAGGACCTTTAGTGGAGATCGGTTCTTTAAGGACTTGGACGAGTATGGGATCACCTTTCTTCAGGACATTCTGAATCGCTCCTTTTTTGTCAATATCCGGGGGTATGACGAAGTTGTCCAAACGAGAAGTCAAGATGCGTCCACTCTTAATGCCTTGGGTATATTTGGTTATGGAGGACAACTTGGGTCCGCAATCGGTATAGTGCAAAAAAGCATCTTTGGGATGACCTATTTCTACAAAGGCTGCATTGAGCCCGGGCATTGTTTTTTTGATATTGCCTACAAAAATATCTCCGACATTAAAGTCATTTCCAAGATTTTCCTGATGCAATTCCACCAATTTGCGATCTTTAAGAATCGCTATGTCCACGGCCTTTCCGGAGGCATTAATAATTAACTCTTTATCCAAATCTCTTTCTACATTTTGTAATTTCTACCCGATACAGCACAAGCGTATAGATAGAAATGATATAATTTCCCAGAGAGTGTTAATTTGAGTAGTATTGACAACCAGATTTGAGGACTGATTATCAAACGCAAGGTGCTTAGACGGATTGAAATCAACTAATCTTCAGCAGAAAAATAGCTGCTCTCGCAAAGATTATTTCTTCTTATGTCTATTTTTTCGTAGCCTCTTTTTTCTTTTATGAGTGGCTATTTTATGTCGTTTTCTTTTTTTACCGCAAGGCATATTTCTTATTTTATTTATTGAAGGGTCTCAAGAGACACTATAAGTCACATTTTGCTTCATAGAATTCAGCCTTGGATATATCCCCTTTAGCTTTATATAATTTGGCAAAAAGACAGATTGTCGTATTATTATTTGGCGAAAGATCATTTGCTTTTAATAATCTTTGTTCAGCTTTATCAAGTTGGCCAGTTTGGAGTGCAAATTTCGCTATATTATTGATAATTGCCACATTTTTGGGATGTTTTTTGTTGAGATCAAGCAACATTAATACGCCTCGCATGGGATTATCTTCAGGAGGGTGCTCTGTTAAGATGATCGCTCTATTGAGTTGATAACTAACTACATCGGGTGCAATTGAGCTTGCATTTTCGAGTGCCGCTAGAGCCTTCTCCAGACAAAACTGGCGCTCTTTTTCCTTGGTTGAAGTATTGATTCCGATCGCATATGTTGTCCCTGCAATCCCCCATGCCTCCGCATCATCGACGAGCATAGCAATCTCCTCAGCATAACTTCCTGCGATCGCCACTCGACCTTCATCATACCATATTTTGGCCAATTGTTTATATCTCTCTATCCTCGTTGAGTCCGTTTGAGAATCACGAATCTCCGCCTCCAGCAACTGGATTCTGGTTCTTGCCATGGACGACAATTCTTGGATAGCTTCAGATTTCAATGTTTCTACATTGGTGCTCTGAAGGTTAAGCTTCCTTTGATGCTCTTTAGTGAGGACACTTTTGGGCTTGGTACTGAATCCCAATAGCAATACCAAAAACAATAATCCAAATCCTCCAATACTGATATACTGCGTAGAGCTGAGCTTCATTTATCCCTTTTTCTTGTCATCCGGAAGCGAATGCACGCCATCCTTCACTTGATCTACAAAGATTTTGGCTGGTTTGAATGAAGGAATAAAATGTTCGGGAATCTCAATGGCTATATTCTTCTTAATGTGTCTTCCTATCTTCTTAGCCCTCTTTTTAATCACAAAAGAACCGAATCCACGGATATATACATTCTCCCCATTGGCAAGAGTGTCTTTTATTTCATTAAAAAATGTCTCCATAGAAACCAGAACATCCACTTTTGGGACACCTGTTTTTTCCGCGATAATGTTTACCAGTTCAGCTTTACGCATAAGTCTATTTAACGAGTTGGTTCTTAATTAGTTATAACCGTATCTAGTACAGCCTCGTGGCAAATTTCGCAATATTATTCAGTTATCATAATATTTATTATTTTTTTTGACCAAAAAACATATGATATATTTCTGCAATATGTACCTTTAGCAGTTTCATAGCATTAGGATGCTTCACAATTAATATGTATGATTTTGTCAATGACGGGGTATGGAAAAGCAAAGGGGCAATACCTCAACCGATCTTACTCAATAGATATCAAAACCCTCAATGGAAAAACCTCAGAATTGCGACTCAAGGCACCGGGGTTTCTCAGGTCTCGAGAGATTGAGCTACGCAAATTGATTCAGCGAGAAGTCATCCGCGGAAAGATGGATGTCATGATATTGTGCAACTCATCTGACGGCGACAATGAATATCAGATCAATACGGGTTTAATTAAAAGCTACCTCCTCCAACTCAAAGAAATTAATGACCAATTGGAAGGGGGAGGGACTCCTGATTATCTCCAGACCATCATCCGCATCCCAAATGTCATTCAGGCCTCTGATGAAGAAATCTCAGATGTAGAATGGCAATACCTCAAATCCCTGTGTGCTGAAGCCCTCAAGGGACTCAACGCGTTTAGATTGGCTGAGGGTCAAAGCCTTGAAAAAGATCTTCGCAATAGAGTAGATCGTATTGTTGAACTTCTCGAAGAGGTTCCTGCTCTTGAAGAGGCGCGCAACAACCAACTAAAAGACAAGTTTTCTAAACTCATGGATGCCACCTTGACCAAAGACAATATTGATCAAAATCGCCTAGAACAAGAGATTGTTTACTACCTCGAAAAACTCGATATACACGAAGAGAAAATCCGCTTGAAGCAACACTGCAAGTATTTTGGGGAGGTGCTAAATGATCCTGCCAAATCCCTTGGCAAAAAATTGAACTTTATCTCTCAAGAAATGGGAAGAGAAATCAATACCCTAGGCTCTAAAGCGCAGTTCAGCTTATTGCAAAAAATCGTCGTGCAGATGAAGGTGGAACTCGATCAAATCAAAGAACAACTGGCAAATATCCTCTGAACAAATTATCTTAGCGCTCAATATGTTAATGGCAACCACACAAGGGATAGAGGTCGGCGTTCTCAGTTCGTACGAATACGAACAAAGTCAACCCGATAAATTTCAGTTTATCTGGAGTTATCAGATCTCCATTGTCAATAACAGCAATAGAACGATACAACTCCAAAAAAGACATTGGTTTATTTATGATTCGCTATTGGGCAAGAGAGAAGTCGTCGGAGATGGTGTCATAGGTCAACAGCCCATATTGGCGCCGAGTGATTCTTATCAATACGTCTCTTGGTGTCCACTTCATTCAGAAATCGGGATGATGAAAGGTTTTTTTAAAATGATAGATCTGACAAGCGAAGATGTATTTGACGTAGTCATACCTGACTTTACCCTCTGCGCTCCCTATAGATGCAATTAAAGCACTTACTTGCGTGATTTCTAACCTTTTAGATACTTGATTTCCAACACTTCGTTCGTGTTCAAGTCGATCTTTATATACTTGTTGTCAAGGCGCCCGCTTTTGCTATAGTACTTCACTCCGATGGTATTGGGTGGCATCCAACCCTCATTGTCCGCTCTAATTAAAATGGTATTGGTTGCACCGGCTTGAATTGTCAATTTGAGTTTTTGCGTCTTTTTCTCCAATGAAATATTGGTAAAGATCCACTCTCCATTGACGTTAATACTCACTCGATCTCCATCCTTTCTACGATGGTCAAATAGGTCAAACTCAAAAGTAAGCGAATCGACAATAATCGTATGTGAAGCCACAATGACCATAGGGGTTACGTCCTTTTCTTCGCTTACTTTTGTTTCTACTACGAGATCAGGCAGTGGAGGCAAGGCTTGAGGAACCACTTCTTTAATGTCCGTTGTTGGAGCAATATTCTTATCCAGAAGAACCTCTTTGGGGATGCGTTCGGGATAGATCACCTTGAGGAAGTGCGGTTCTTCAACAAAGTGCAATACGGGCCAATCATGTACTTTAAAAAATTTGTTCAACTCGGATACATAACCATTGCCATAGCGGTTCATCTTTGTTAAGAATTTCACATTGTGATAGTAGTAACCTTTGCCAAAGATGGCATACTCTTGAGGCACATTGCCTCCACGTAAGTAGGCTCGTACATCTTTAGCCAGATCCCCCAATATATCCCTGACATTCATGAGTTGAGCACGTTGTCCCGTACCCTTTAAGCTATTGACACTTACCGTCAACCAGTTGATCTCCCTATCTATTTTCTCAATAGATTGAATGACACCACTTTGATTATTCTTTCTGATATCACGGATGCACTTTTTGATATCATAGTGTAATTCCACCAATGCCATATAGATGGCCTTTTTTCCCTCACTTAGTTCTATCTCAGCATACCGAGAAAAGAGCAGTTCCTCCATTTTCTGAATACTGTTTCGCACTCGATCATAGTTCTCGATCGTTTCCTCCAATCCTGCATAAACTGCTTGGATATTGGCCATTTCATTGATCTTATGACCTTTTATTATGGCATCGATATTCTTTCGTTTGAGATTGATAAAGTCTGCTATGTTTCTCACATTGGTAATCAATGGCCACGAATCAATGCCCACTTTTTCTCGACGTGGATCGAGCAATAATGCCTTGTAAATCTCCTGTGGTGACTTTTCATAAAACCAATGCTCCCGATCATCAAATATATCTGAAGGCAAATCCTTGTTGCCAAACTTGTTGATCTCATAGCTTGGTAGATCAACGTACTTGTTGATACTTTGATTAAAGTTCTCATACACACGATGGGCAATCAACATCCCGTGAATCGACTCATTGAGAAAGCGAATCTCCTCATTGATATAGTCTCTTGTATCACTGTCTATTTGGCCAAACAGACCGATCGGAAGAAGCGACAACATTAACAGAATCCGAATCATATAGCTAATAACGACATATTATACAGAATGATCTACGAAGAGACTATTCAGTGCCCCTATTTTTAGTCAAAAAGGGCATTTTTAGGCAAAAATTTGTGGGTGCTGAATAGTTGCGATTTAATTAATGCATTGTGCTCACATCCTACCGTCCCATATGAACCAGCAACACCGATATATCACTTGGAGATACACCACTGATACGGCTTGCCTGTCCCAATGTATGAGGTCTCATTTCTATCAATTTCTCTCGTGCCTCTGCGGACAATGCCTGAATCTTGCCATAATCAAAACTGTCGCGAATCACCAACGTTTCCAATCGATTCATTTTAGCCACTTGATCCTTCTCTTTGGACAAATATCCCTCATATTTGAGATTTATTTCCGCAGAGTCTAAGTAACTGCGTCTATAAGAACTCATGAATTGTCCCACCGCCGGTATCACACGTGCCAGATCTTTGATATGTACACCCGGTCTTGAAAGGATACTTTTTAACTTGACAGATTGCCTGAGCGGGGCTGATCCGATGGATTGCAACCAAGGATTTATTTGATCGGGTGTTACAGATGTTTTGGCCATAAAACGTTCGATCTCCCGCATGGCTTCAACTTTATCTTTTACGCGATCCATTCTCAAATCCATATGTCCCATCCCCAATGCGCTGACAAGAGGAGTCAAGCGTATATCCGCATTGTCTTGGCGTATGAGGATCCTATATTCTGCCCTTGACGTAAACATCCGATAAGGTTCCTTAGTCCCCTTGTTGACCAAGTCATCAATCAATACCCCGATATAAGCATCAGATCGCTTTAAGACAAACGGATCTTGCTCCGTGATCTTGAGATGTGCATTGATACCTGCCATCAAGCCCTGACAAGCTGCTTCTTCATATCCCGTAGTGCCATTGATTTGTCCTGCAAAAAACAGATGCGATACCAATCGGGTTTCTAATGAGATCTTCAGTTGAGTAGGCGGAAAAAAATCATATTCAATCGCATAACCAGGACGAAACATCTTCATTGATTCAAATCCCGGAACTTGTAACAAGGCTTTATGTTGAACTTCTTCGGGCAATGAAGAAGAAAATCCATTGACATAAATCTCACAAGTATCCCAGCCCTCTGGTTCTACAAACAACTGATGTCTGTCGCGATCGGCAAAGCGATTGATTTTATCTTCTATCGAAGGGCAATATCTGGGACCCAATCCTCGGATTCTACCATTGAACATCGGAGAGCGATCAAATCCCTCTTTCAATGTCTCGTGTACCTTTTTGCTTGTGTATGTGATGTGACATGGCAATTGCTTGGTCAATCGCGGCGTATCTGTAAAGCTAAATCGCATCGGATCTTTGTCGCCTTCTTGCAATTCCATTTTGCTCCAATCCAATGTCCTTCCATCTACACGTGGAGGCGTACCCGTCTTCATCCTGCCCGACTCAAACCCCAATTCTAGCAATTGCTCCGTGATCCCGGTAGCAGCTTTTTCTCCCGCTCGTCCACCTCCGAGCTGTTTTTCTCCAATATGTATGAGCCCATTGAGAAAAGTTCCATTGGTCAAAATAACACTCTTCGATCTGATCTCCAATCCTATACTGGTCACCACGCCGATACAACGCCCTTCTTTGACCAATAAACCCTTGACCATCTCTTGCCAAAAATCAATGTTACGATGTGCTTCTAACATCTGTCTCCACTTACTCGCAAATCGCATGCGATCACTCTGTGCCCGCGGGCTCCACATAGCCGGCCCCTTGGATTTGTTCAACATGCGAAACTGTACCATGGTATGATCCGTTACAATACCACTGTATCCTCCGAGTGCATCCACTTCTCGAACGATCTGACCTTTGGCAACGCCCCCCATCGCCGGATTGCAAGACATCTGAGCGATGGTATTCATATTCATGGTTACCAACAATACCTTGGAGTCCATATTAGCAGCAGCTACAGCGGCTTCACAACCCGCATGACCCGCACCCACGACAATTACATCATATTCCGAAAACATGTGCACGAAGGTAGTTTAAAGGTCTCTTCCCGGCAATAAGGATTCTGAGATAAAAGGAGATTAAGAATTTTAAGTCGGAATCATGGTCATGGTCCGGATGCGCGTTGTCCCATCGGTTACCTCCGTCCACGCAATCACCAAACGATCTTCTGAAGCTACAACAATCGGAAATCCACTCCGGCGCGAAGGACTCATTTCCACAATGTCAAGCGGTGGCGTCATCTCACCATTTTTGTAGCCCCTCATGCGCAATATTGTACGATCCTCAACCTTCTCCACCCAAGTGACATAGTACATCCCCCGCCAAAAAACGAGATCGACACGGCCTATCGGATTGCCATTGTCCACTCCGTAAGGGGGATTAAAGTTTTGTCCATTGTCAGATGATATGGCAAACCGAACCTTGGGTTGCTGCTCCGAAGCCGTAAACCACGCG
This sequence comes from Bacteroidota bacterium, assembly GCA_024276375.1. Classification (GTDB taxonomy): domain Bacteria; phylum Bacteroidota; class Bacteroidia; order Chitinophagales; family Saprospiraceae; genus JAJRXG01. The sequence goes on from JAJRXG010000384.1 coordinate 15,984, forward strand.
AGCCCCAAATCACCCCTTCCACCGGCAAGTGCAGGGCCGTTGACCGGACATCCGTGTATCTCCCATTCATCATGATACGGCGTAGTAGATTCCGTCCACCCATCATCATTCTTACGGATGATGGAGATATCCCGAACCTCCTTAGGTGAACGGTTGCGATAGGCAATCACTGGGCCTTGACCAGTATGAATCATGTCTGTCTGACAACAATCACAAATACGATCATCCAACATGGCCGCATCACTCTTTTGTCCATCAGCTCCAATGATGGCAGATCTCAATGTCATTGCTCCTCGACCATGATCCTCATGGGAGTCGGTGGTGGCACCTTTTGTATTTCTCCCGTCTAACCAAACCGCTCTCGTCTGCATCGAATCAATGGCCTCAAGTGTCACGAAACCATGTTCTGCGGCAATCCCATCATTATGTAATACCGATGGTGCACTCCACGAAGACCCACCATCGGAAGACTGGCTAATCTTGATATCATAATCGTAAGTACCTTCAGAACGCATCTGCAACCAATGTGCCGTCAGATGCACATCATCATATGTCACAATGGAAGGTATATCCGCCCAATTGACAAACCAATCCGTACCCGAAGCGACCTCCTTTGGCTCTGACCATGTATCGTTGTCCAACATCGAAAACCGAAGACTGAACATCGTATCCTCTACGACTTCTATCCAAGATAGGTACACAACACCTCGGGAAGAAACATATAGATTAGGTGCTAGGCTTTCTTTGGTATCAACAGAGATCAATTGTTGAGGAGGATCTGTATTTTCCACGGGTGTACCACAAGCTATAAGGATCAGACAAACGAAGAATAGTGACTTTAACATAAATTGTGATGCTCATCCGGTTAAGTTCACTACGAACTTTAAACGGCAAATGACGGACAAAAACGTCTCAAGGCGAATGTAACATCTTTCGATTAAAAGCGTCTCATAGAAGTGATATAAGAATGGCTCCCAAATAGTTGAAGGTGAGGTGTACAATGATCAAGTTTAGTTTTTAAATCGCATGATTAATTGAAGACACAACTATATTTACCAAATCTATGAAGTATCTGTTACTGCTTTTTTATAGTATTTGCCTTATTGCTGGGG
>JAJRXG010000385.1 GCA_024276375.1 Bacteroidota bacterium
AGATTGTGAGCTAGTATTAATGTTGAATGAATGTCCGGAAGTCGTCTCAAAAATCAAGAATGAGGAATACGGATTTAAACCTTTAAAAGAACGATCAAAAAAGAAAGGCTTGAAAAAGCTAATTTCAAATGCCATGGGGGACAATCAACTGGAAATCAATATTGTTAGAGCAGTTGTTGATTATAATGATTGTGTTTTAGAATAAAATAAACTCCAAATAAGGATTCAAGCGGTCGGCACCAGCTAGCTTTGAATCCTATGTTGAACCCTAAAGGGCACTGCCGATGGGGCAAACTGTATTGCTATACCCGTTGCTTATCATGTAAAACAGATTTTGTTTTGTAGTAATGGTATATTAATCGCAAACGGTATATACCCATTTGGATAGCTGATGATAAAACCGAATTGCAAAAATTATTTTGATAATGGCACTTGAAATTTATTTCCGCCGATGAAATTTTGACAATGTTCATCGGAGCTTCCTCAATACGAGGTTTGGGTTTTTGGCTCGTTGTTTGAGATGAGTGATCGGTTTGGCTATTAAGCGAAAGGGTAGATCCTAGACCGATCTTTCATCTAAGAAACCGATTCATCAGAACCGGGTGGACGGTGGGCGAGCTGTCAACTTGACTATTTTATCATACCGCGAATCGGTCAGATGATAGTTGTGCATGCCGTTCGGGTTACGGTACTCAGTATCAAGCGCATCAATGGATTCATAAAATCATGCTCTAAAGACTACAATAGAAATTGCTATGTGCTGTGGCTCGTGAAATCGTCAACGATCACCGACCTACAAGGGAAGAACAACAGATATTTCAGCGTAGTATGAACTCTTGGCTTACTGAAGCGTGTGGAGAAAAGATGCTCCGGAAATATTTATCACCTTATTCGTGGAATTTGGCTTATCTGTCCAGCATCATCATTTTACACCTTGAAAGTTATCTACCGAAACTGTAAATCGTCCACATTGTTCCCTTGCAGCTGTGACATCCGCTTCGTACTTATATTTGGCCATTGATGCCAATGCTTGTCGCAACACCTTGGTGTCCTTAATGGTCGTTAAATATTCATTGATCTGTACTGTACTTACCACACCTCTGCGATTGATACAGATATCAAATACCAGTTTGCCTGTTTTGCCGCTTGCTATGCTGATCATGCTGGGATCTCGATAGATGACTTTTCTTCCAAATATACCATCGCCCGAATCGTCATATTCTCCTTCTCCGATACCACCGCTTCCCATACCGCTATCGTCGTCATCTCCGGAAGAGTCGCTCCCTTTTCCATCACCTTGATTGCCTCTTCCACTACCGCCGTCACCATCTTTGAGTGATGGATCATCTGTGCCGCTACCATTGGCAGTAGATGTTTCATCTCCTTGGCCGGATTCCTCGGCCGGTACATCGGTTTGTTCTGTTTCGATGGGATCATCATTGATATCACCGATGATATCGTCCAGACTGGGCAATTCGGGATTGAGGATGACAGGATCATCTTGTGGTACCGGTTCCGTACTTTCTTCGGGTATATACTCGGGTTCCGGAGTTTCTACATCTACAGGTTCTTCAACTGCTTGAACGTCGCTTTCATCTGTCGTGGTTTCGGATATTACGGGTTCGGTAGGCTGAGGACTTTCCACCGGTGGAGTAGGTTTGGGTTTGGGCTGGCTGGGAGTAGGTTTAGGCACATTTATTTGAACAGGTTTAGGAGATTCAATCTTTTTGAGTGCGTCACTTTTATTTCTTTGAGCTCCTTCGGAAGATCGACTTTTAGTACTATTGGAAGATTTGCTGTTGCGAAATTCTACTTGATCAAAACTCACCGTGACGGCATACTGCGTGTCGATATCTTTGTTGGGGTCACTCTCCATACGGAAGAAGAGCGCCAATAGCAATAGTAGGATATGAAGCACAATGCTATTGCGTAAGCTATTGTTCCAATTATTTTTGCGATAATCTAAGTCAAGTTGCATGTTTCTTTTGTTTTACCTCATGTTCATTAGCCCTGCAAAAGTATGTTATAATGACAATCTAATACGCCATAGACCCTTATTTGAGTTGTATTTGGTTATTTTCGCTTGCCATAGTGATGATATTTAATAGGGTTATGCATATAGCAAACATGAAGTGGGGTAAGAACGTTATGAAGGGTACAATAATTATACGTAGTATCTCGCAAGTGTCCAAAAAACAAATCTATGCTCCGGGATGCATTGTATTGACTAAATTGGATATTCGAGGTGCTCTTTGATGTAAGTGGCTTCATCTACGACATTGCGGTGTGAGTCAATGATCTTTGATGAGTGGATATTTCGTTGTGTTTCAGAAAAAATAAATATGAAGAAAACAATACAATTTGCGGGTCAATTGTCCATCTATGATGCTATAGAAGAATTGGTGGACGAGCGCGAACAAGCCTTGTGCTATAAGGCGATATCTGCCCAAGATAGAGCGTACGCTCCGTATTCTCGCTTTACAGTAGGAGCGAGTGTGTTGATGAGTGGTGGTCAGATCGTGATGGGAAGCAATCAAGAAAATGCGGTATATCCTTTGGGTCTCTGCGCCGAACGTGTAGCTATTTTTGCCGCGCACAATATCCATCCGGATAGCCGTATTCGATCTATTGCCCTGACGACGAGCGCTGATCTGGAAGATGGCGAGGCGCCTGTGTTTCCTTGCGGAAGCTGTCGGCAAGTACTTGTGGAGGAAGAGTATCGTACAGGGGAGGAGATTCGTATTCTTGTGTTGGATACCCAAAGACGAGTATATGTTGTAGAGGGAATCAACAATATCCTTCCATTTGCTATGAACAAGGATAGTTTGGATTAGAGTGATTTTGTTTGATCTAGCTGATTACAGTCTCCGTTTCCTAATTCTGCACAAATAGTCTATATCTATACCCGTTTTAGTACAATACAACAGTTAATTATATGCCATTTGACAACACGAGGTCTAATCAAAATGCAAATAAACGCTTAAAAGTGTATCCATAGGCAAGTTTTGGCAATCCGTAGTTAGGATGGATCAATAAAATAGGCTTATTTAGCACGCTAAAACAGAGTCATGCATTGGAAAGTACTAATCGTATCTATAGCTGTTGGGTTATGGAGTTGCAATACCGACAGGGAGTATGAGTCCAAGATCTCTGATCCGGAGCTATTACATCGAGCTATGGATAAATATTCGGAGGTTATCGTGTATGATATTTTTTCTCCCCCTCAGGCCAGTCGAAATTATGCCTACGCGAGTATTGCTGCATATGAGGTGATAGCGGCGTCGGATTCCTCTTATCAATCGTTGGCTGGGCAAGTGCATGAATTGACTCCTTTGCCACCTAAGCCGGAGGAGTCTTACAGCCCTACTGTGGCGATGATAGAGGCTTTTTATCAGACGGCCAAGCACTTTATTTTTTCGGAAGAGAAACTGATATCTGATCACAATAAAGTGATGGATAAACTCAGGGCAAGTGGTGTTCCAAGAGGTGATTTTAATCGATCCCTCACATATGGGCAAGCTGTGGCCAAGCACATCATCGATTGGTCAGAAACGGACAATTATAAACAGACGAGAACTTTTCCTAAGTATTCTTTGTCTCAGGATCTCTCGCAGTGGAAACCCACACCACCGGGATATATGGATGGTATTGAACCACATTGGCGAGAGATAAGAACATTTGTATTGGATTCTGCCAATCAGTTTGTGCCGGATCCACCGACTGAGTTCAATACAGATGTTAAAAGCAAGTTCTATAAGGAGACCATGGAGGTGTACAATGTGGTCAACAATGCCAATGATGAGCAGAAGGAGATTGCAAGTTTTTGGGATTGCAATCCATATGTGCTCAACGTGACCGGCCATGTGATGCACGCCACTAAGAAAATAACACCGGGGGGGCATTGGATCAGTATCGTAGCCATAGCTGCAAGTAAGGCAGGGGCTGATCTCGCCAAGAGTGCCGAGGCATATGCACTTACCTCTATTGCTTTGGCAGATGGATTTATCGCTTGTTGGGATGAGAAGTATCGGAGCAATCTAGTACGACCGGAGACCGTCATTAATGAAACCATAGATGAAGATTGGGTTCCTTATCTTCAAACCCCACCGTTTCCGGAGCATACAAGTGGACACAGTGTTATATCCAGAGCTGCGGCTGTGGTATTGACGAGTATATTTGGTGAATCGTTTGAGTTTGATGACAATACAGAAGTGAAATATGGTATTCCGATTCGATCTTTCAAATCATTTATACACGCCTCAGAAGAAGCTGCCGTCAGTAGATTGTATGGGGGTATTCACTATCGTCCGGCCATAGATGTGGGTGTGGCTCAAGGCCAAAAAGTCGGTGATTTTATTGCTGAAAAATTAACACTATCTCTTCGGCAGGATTGATATTAGATGAGTCCTTCTTTCAATAGGATTGCTGCAACTGCACTTTTAATTTCATCTCTTGATACCATGGGAGTGCTTGCATTTCTTTTCTTACACGCTGGGCTTTGAGGAGTTGACCGGAGTTTTCGAGTATGTAGGCATGGTTGTCAAAATATTTAATTTCATAAGGATAATATTGATACGCTAGAGAGGCCCAGAACAATGCTTTTCGGCGACTGCTCTCATCATCATAGAAGGCATAGAAGTCACTACTTATTTCGTACAATTGATCTGCGATACTTCGCGAAATCGTAAAGATATTAGCCAATGAATCAATCGTCGGAGTACTAGATCTTGAGTCTATTCCGAAGTCCACATTTACCGTGGCTGCAAGGGCTGCAAAATCCTTAGAGACCTCCTCGTGTAGTAGTTTGTACTTGACTCGATCGGCATTGGCGACCTCTGCCGGCCGTGTAGGGATGATGTACTCTGTGATCAGATAGGTCGCAAATGTTCGATATTGATTTAGATCATTGCGTCGATAATACTTGATATAATATCGATCTATCTCCTTGGGCTTAATAGGGCTGTTGTCTCTTATTATGTTGATAACGGCTTGAAATTGATCAAAGTTGGCATTTTCAATTGCCCCATCTATGCGTTGTTGTATGGCGGTCTCGGTTGCTTGTTTCCAAGAGAACCATTCTTTTGCATTGCGACGCAAGGACATTTCACCATAGGATAGCGATGTGGTAAGGGGAGTCAATCTCTTGAGGTATGGGAGTTCCATACGTGATATTTCATTTATTACGATCCGGAGGTCTTCTTCAGAGATGGGATCTATCTGATCGAGGTATCGCATTGCCAGCAGTTCTTTTCCTTCAAAATGATGGTATATGCTCGCGTTGAGTATATGCCTCAGCTCTTCGATTGTATAACTTTCCAAATCATCCCATTGAATATCGGACAGTTGGCTCAAATTGCCCAATAGAGACTGTGCTTGTTGAGCGAGTTGCAGGAGTTCAACTTCGGTTTGCATACCTGAGGCAGATGTTATGAGCCTTCCATGATTGTCCACAAAAAGTAGCGTTGGATATACGGATACATCATATCGTTTGGCTATAAATGAGCCCGTGGATTGATCCTCTGCATTTGCCTTGAGTGATAGAAAGGCTGAATTAAAATATGTGCTCACCTTGCTTGACGCAAATGTTGTTTGATCCATTTTTTTGCACGGTGCACACCAATCGGTATATACATCTATAAAAATCAATTTCTGCTCTTGTGCTGCTCGCTGTAACGCTTCGTCCCAAGAAGATTCGGAGAACATCACCCCCTGTCCAAGGCAATGGGTTGTCATAAACATCAGGAGGTGAAGGTATGGGACTATTGATCTTGTTGTAAGCATAGATACCTAAGGTTTCTTGTTAAGTCTATTAATGATAGCTTTTTATAGAAGTTTGTATGCATTACCCAAATAAGAATCCTATTTTTCCCCTATGTTTTCAAATCAACAAATAGATATCTCTACGTTACCCCAAATTGATCATCTTCAATACACACAGTTACAGAAAGAATACTTAAACGTCGAAATGATTGGGTTGGGTATTTTGTGGGTTATTATTTTTTTGACGGTTTTCGGTACTAGTTTTATTTATACCGATGATACTTATGTTTGGATCAGATATGTATTGTTGGCAGTTGTGGCAATCTTTGCAACTCTTAGTATGATCATCACCAAAATGGCCTTCAAAAGAAAAAAGTTTGCCCTGAGAGAGCGTGATATTATTTATATGGAAGGGTTGTTGTGGCGCAAGCATACCGTTATCCCATTCAATCGAATTCAACATGCAGAGGTTACGCAAGGTCCGATTGATCGATTGTTTGATCTTAGCAAATTGAAGGTTTATACCGCCGGAGGTTCCAGTAGCGATTTGTATATTCCCGGATTGTTGCCCATAGATGCAGAACGCATGAAACACTATATTTTAAATCGTACGGTGAGGGATGAGGAAGAGTGATAGATTTACTGCTCCCCGCCGACAGTCTCAATGGGCCATCGTGTTTATCGTCTTGGGATTTCTTAAAAAACTCTTGAATCAATTGTGGCCGATTGTTATCGCCTTGTTTCTTGGGAGGAGTACGGGTTTTAGTCGGTATGAGCTTATCTTTTCCGGATTGGGAATATTTGGTATGCTTGCTTCGGTTGTCGCTTACTTCAGATACTACTACTTTGTATCTGATAAGGAATTGATCATCCGTTCCGGACTATTTAAGAGGGTTAAACTCAACATACCATTTGAACGAATACAATCTGTCAACTTTAAGCAGACGGTACTGCATCGTATATTTCAAGTTACGGAAGTGGAGATCGAAACAGCCGGGTCAAGTAAACAAGAATCTCGATTGGATGCTTTATCCATCGATGATGCCGAGGCATTGAGAAGTCTGTTGCTTGAAAAAAGAGCAGCTGCATTGTCTCATCTATATCCGTCGGAGGTAGAAGCCGAACCAGTGGAGTCTGCTCAATATACCATCCTCCGCTTGTCGATACGCCAATTGATAAAAGTGGGATTGACACAGAATCATTTTGCTCCGATCGGTCTTCTGTCGGGTATAGTATTTTCTTCCCTTTTTTATGCCATGACATTTGATATTGATGTAGAGGAAATACTGAGATCGGTGTGGACTTATGGAGAGAGGCTGGCCGTTGAGGAGTATGCTTTATTATTGTTGGGTGTATTTTTAATATCCGTTTTGCTGTCCATTTTGAGGACGCTTTTAAGGCACTATGATTTGCATTTTTGGAGGACGGGCAAGAAGTTTCAAGTCGTACAAGGATTGTTTACCCGGAGAGAATTTGCCGCATTGGATAGTAAGATTCAGATATTGAATTGGGGTCAGAATCCATTGGAGCGATGGATTGGGTTTTATAACATTATGTTTAGACAGGCTAGGAGTGGTTCTGTCAAAGCGGGTCGCATGATGTTTAAAATACCGGGATGCAACCTCCGGCAAGTTGCCTATGTTCAAGACAATTGGTTGGGAGCTAAGCTAAAACCCATTGAGAAATACCACAAGGTTTCGATACACTATTTTTTGCATGCTGCCATATATCAAGTCCTTTTCATCCTATTGGTATCTGCGGCCATGGTCTATATGGATCGCTTGGATACGGTGCCATTTATCTTGCTTCTAGGTGTATCCATGATGAGTATTCGATGGATTAAATACCAAAAACTGAAGTATGGCACCAATGGTACAGAACTCTATATCGGTGGAGGAGTTATAGGATTGAGACATGTCTTGCTTCCGATTTATAAAATTCAAAATATCAGTATCGCTCAGAATCCCTATCAATGGAGGCGAGGCTTAGGTACCTTATTGGTTGATACTGCTGCCGGGAGGGTTACAATCCCATACGTAGATCAAACAGTTTTGGTGCGCCTGATAGACCAGTTGATCTACCGTGTTGAGGTTTCTCACAAAGATTGGATGTAGTGCTATGTCCTGTCATGTATAAAAAGATAAACATTGACATACCAAGACAGACATCGGGCAAATAAGACAATGATACTATTGAAAATCCGTAAATGAAAGTAACTTTGCTATTATGGCAAAATCCAATGCATATATCAACCCTAAAATGCTTATCTGGTCGAGAAAGACAGTTAAGCTGTCCGTTGCATTGGCTGCCCAAAAAATAGGCGTTAAACCGGAGAAGCTGGAGGCATGGGAAAAGGGAGAAGCGTTCCCAACCATCAAGCAACTATATAAAGTCGCCAATGTGTATAAGCGGCCTTTTGCCCTGTTTTATTTTCCTGTTCCGCCCAAGCATTTTAAGCCATTAAAAGATTTCCGCAAGTTCCACCATCAATACACGCTTACTGAAAATGAGGAATACATACTTCAAAAAGAACTGATACTCTTTCAGCAAAAAAGGCAAATCGCTTTGGATTTGTATGAGCAGCTTGACACAGACCTGCCTGCCGGCAAGGCAGGTGCACCGGAATTCAAACTAAAAGGCACTGTACGTCAATCCCCTGAGAAATTGGCGGAAAGAATTATTGAATATCTGGGTGTTGATCATATTGAAGTTGCTGATATAAAGCCCGGTTACGATGCCCTGAATTATTGGAGAAAGCTATTGGAATCAAAAGGGATATTGGTTTTCCAAACATCAGGCGTTCCGATTCACATCATGAGAGGGGCATGTGTTGCAAAAGAGGTGCTACCAGTAATTATCATCAATAGCAATGACACACAGAACGGGCGTATTTTTTCTCTTTTTCACGAATTGGTTCACATTGTCTTACGTGAAGATGGCATCAGCAATTTCAGGTACAGTGACAGGAAACTGTACGACCAAGTTGAAGTGCATTGCAATCAAACAGCAGCAGAAGTGTTGGTTCCTACATCCTCTCTTCTGGAATCGGTTGTTGTTCGTTCTCATGCTTCACGTAACGCTGAATGGACGGCTGATGAATTGCACAAACTATCTAACAGGTTTTGTGTAAGCCGTGAGGTAATTCTCCGAAGGTTATTGACACTCGAAAAAACGACAAATAACTTCTATCAGAATTATAGGGATAATCAAGATTACGGGACGAAGAAGAAGCAAGCAGGTGGGGACTACTACCGAAACAAAATTGCCAAAAACGGAGGGTTGTTTCTGAATCTTGTTCTGCAAGGATATTATCAGGAGAAATTAACGGCATCTTCTTTTTGGGATTATACCCAAATAAAGGCTTCCAATCTCGCCAAACTTGAAGACCGCCTCTATGCAAAAATATAGCATTGATACAAGTGCCATATTGGATGCATGGGTTCGGCATTATCCGCAGGATACCTTTCCTTCCTTTTGGAACAAATTCAAAACTTTGGCAAAATCACAGGAAGGAATTGCGACCGAATTGATTGAGCATGAATTGAGCAAAAAAGATGATGGATGCCACAAATGGTTCAAAGAAAATAACCTGATCGGCTTTTTTGTTGAGCTTACCGACTCCGTTCAAAATGCAGTTTCCGACATTCTTAAAAATCCAAATTATCAGCGGCTGGTCGAAGACCGAAAGGGAACTTATGGCGCAGACCCGTTTGTAATCGCGTTAGCCAAAGTGGAAGATTTGGTCGTTGTTACCGGTGAAAGAGCGACCAACAATCTGAAGAAGCCAAAATCCCTGATGTCTGCAACGATATGGGAATTGAGTGCATCAATATTTTAGATTTGATGCGAAGGGAAGGGTGGCAATTCTAAAAGCCAATCCTATTTTGCTCATTGTTGTACTCGCAAAACTGCAAACGAACCCTTTACGGTAGAAGGACAGATTGTACACAAAGAAAATCAAATAGAAATTTCACCATCGCTCAACTGACAAACAAGTGACGACATGACACACAATACAAATCTTGCGTTTTTTATATAAAGTCGATCTCACTCGAGCTTATTTTTCTAAAGAAGACTTCGTGACGGGGTTGATATTCTGAGGAGGGAAGTAAGGTAGATGAACAAAAGTCGTGAAAGCGTATCCCCATAACATCAAATGGCCAAAGAGACTGATTTGACCGGATGCATTGATGTGAGCATGTCGTTATATCGGATGACAATATCGTACCCCTTATTGTTAAAATATGTATTGATCTCACCAAGCGACATATCGCTCAACACCATTATAAAATCTCCACCCCAAGCTCCAAGTGACTTAATGGATCCGTTGAAATCCGAAAATCGTTGATCTTTCACTTTGGGCATTTTGAGTGCCGTGGAAATCACAGATTCGTGCTCATCCATGATTTTGGCCAAGTCTGTCTGATGATTACAATCTATAGCTGACACCGTCAATTGTGAGATGTCCTTTACCAACTGTTTGCGACCTTTTATGGTTTTTCCGTAGTACCGGATGGCTTTTTCAGAACTTTGTTTGTTGCCGAGATAGACAAAGTATATTTGATCGAGGCATCCGGGATTAAAATCAATCTCAGTATAATTGAGCTCGTCTTCTGTACTTTGATAGATTAGTGGATTCTCAGCATTGGCACAAGCGATGTCATAGCCACTGCCATTGGATACTTGAAAGTGCAGATAAAATGGATTGATGCCCGCCCACTGTGCCAGATTGTAGATGACCGTTGAACTGCTACCCAAACCCCAACCAACCGGAAATTCCAACCGGTTAATGACCTTAAACCCATTCCAATTGTTTAAAAACTCCGTATTGAATCGAACGGCGCCCTTGAGTATCTTCTGAATAAATGCCGAAACATCATCATCTGATGTCCGTATGGAAGAAAAATCATAAAGTGAAATTTGAGCCTCAAACCACAACTCCCCATCTTCATTGTAATTTTCCCAGATAAGATCGGATCCACGATGTGGCCGTATCTCCATAGACTGACCTCTGGCCGTAGGAATCGCCAAGCTTTTGGCTCCATCTAGTACTGCATACTCACCAAATAAGAGCAGTTTTCCCTTTCCGTGAAATTTCTTTTTCGACACAACTCGTTCTAAGATGTGCCGAAGATAGAAATATTATAACGCATATGATTAATATATATATGAAAATTACAAAATACTTTTAGGATTGCTCATTTGTTGGGTTATTTTGCAAGATAATAAGCTTGATCTTTGATAGAAATAAAGAGAGATTTATGTGTTCAGTATCCATGCTCCTTAGGATTGACTCCTTGCCACTAAAAGGACTGCTCTAATTAAAGCACTGACGAGGGATAGTGATCGGTAAACAAGTGAGATTAGTGTACCATCACATGATTATTGCGGAGTTCTAACCCCTTGGCAAAAATATCAGTACCGGCGTTCTCGAGTCGCAATACGCCTCTGGGACACACAGCAGCGCATATACCACATCCGACGCAGGAAGCCCTAATAATATCTTGTCCCTTTTGAGCATAAGATCTCACATCAATACCCATCTCGCAGTAAGTTGAGCAGTTGCCGCAGGAGATGCATTGATTGCCATTGGTTGTGATGCGAAACCTCGAAAAGAATTTCTGCTGTAACCCAAGGATCGCAGCCATCGGACAACCAAATCGACACCATACTCTGTTGCCCATCAAGGGATAAAATCCTACGCCGATAACTCCCGAGAAGGTCGCTCCGATCAATAAGCCATACCACTTCTTAAAAGTATAATTGTCTATAAAAAAAGCATTGCCACTACCCGAGAGATAGTTGATCAACAAGATCACTCCGATCAATCCCAAGATCCCATAAATGACTTTGTTGAGATCATTGCGTCCGGCTTGCTTCATCCAAAATCGAACAATCAATCCGGTGACCACAAGCAGACTCACGACTATCACCGTGAACATCGTCCGCGTAATGTAGTACCTGCTGCTGTCATCACCGAGATACCCATAGACAACAGCTATCGTCATCACTACTACAAACACTAAAATACTGTGTATGAGCCACCTTTCTATCTTCCAAGATTTGAGAGATTTGTCCGACAAATGCCGGAAGGAATCACCGGCAGTCTCTGCAAGACCACCACAACCGCAGACCCAACTACAATACCATCTTTTGCCGTAGCGATAGGTGAGATATGGAGAGATAACAAATATCAACAACAGACTAAAAATCAAAACACTCCATCCCAAAAGCCCCGTACTACTCATATTGGCTATATGCCATTGATCAAAAAAATCGTAGTCTAAAGGCCACATATTCTTAAGATCTTTGTCAAACCACTTGGTACTGTATTCCTCATTGAGTCCTTCCAATAATTCGGGTATTAAATAGGCAAAAAACATCTGAGAAATCATAACACTGATCGTCCGGAGGATCTGATACCGATTATGTCGATACTTCCATATAAATTTTATACCAAAGGAGAATATCGCCAACGTATAGAGCGTGCCATATACAAACCACTGGCTTGCAGGTGTCCCCTTCAACGCCATAGCAAGAGGATCAAAAAACCCAACTATACCTCGATTGGGTGCTCCTTCAATACCCAAACCCAAATACTGAGGATACCAATACAAAATAATGTAGAAAAAGGTCAATATCAATCCCGTGATCCACCCGAGTATTCCTCTCGAAGATATACTCCTAAACCATATTCCATTGTTCTGTATTCCGGAGGGTCTCGTCAGATATGATCTCCACGCAAAACCTATAATACCACTACTGATGAGTAACATCGATAACGCCAGCAGGTAGCTGCTTTTCTCTTGTGCTAAGACAATCAACAATAGACCCAAGAGACTGATTGCGATCATCGCTTTTTGAACAATATCCAAGTTCTTGGGATTGGGGTGCACCAGAGACATTGACTTATATGGTTGCGACATGATAGCGATTTGATTATTTTTTTTAAAAAACTTCCTCTATTCAAGAATTCAAAAAGGACAAAACCTTGTCCAGTCCGTTCATTTCTTTCGCAGAGAGTTGATGACCGGTCAGTTTATAATATGTTTCGAGTAGTTCATTTTTATAACTTTGATAAAATTCGGGATCAAAATGCGCAAGATCCAAATTGATGAGCACTTCTTCAACAGAAGTACTTGTTTTGATCCATTGCTCACAGACTTCATGTCTAAACCGAATGCCCATAAGGTTGAACCCGACCACCTTTTTACTCGCCTTTTCATAGACGATCCGTACACTTTTTTCTCCTTCAAGATGCTCCCAATAGAGGGATTCTTGTCCTTCCGGAGTGGCATATGGACGGATGTCACCATAAACTTGGTATTCGATGTCAAGAAATTTTGCGGAATTGAACCAGATACCCGGATCGTAAGATACTTCTTGTCCGCAGATGTTATAAGCGCACGTTTCTCCCATCATTCTTCCGGTGTACCAGATTGCTTCAACACCTCTTCTGCCGGGCATGGGATTGCGCAGTTCGACACAATCACCGATGGCCCATACATTGTCAATGTTGGTTTGAAGCCGGTCCGAGACCAATATCCCTCTATTGGTTTCGATGGGTGTCTCCCCGAGCCATTGGATATTGGGATGTACCCCGGCAGTCAATCCCACATAGCCACAAGGGATTTTTTCTCCCGTTTCAGCGATAATTACAGCCGAAGCCCGCCCGGCGCCATCATCTACAATCTCTTTTAAATTAGAACTCAGACGAAGATCAATATGATGTCTGACTATATGTCGAGAAATCATCAGGGACTCTTCGGTGGGGAGTATATTATCCCAAAAACTTTTTTCACGGACGACCATCGTCACTGGGATGTCCCTCGAAAGAAACATCTCTGCCATTTCGATACCAATGAGACCTCCTCCGACGATAACAGCACGAGACAAATCCCTGCTGTAGTGTTCCATAACACCTAGGTCTTGTAGGTGATATAAGCTGCCGACACCCTTGAGATCTTGCCCAGGCCAACCAAATCGGTTGGGTGCAGACCCCGTAGCGATAATCAGCTGATCATACGATATCTGTCCTTGATCTTTTAGAGATAGGGTATCCGATTGGAAGTCGATGCTCTCGACGTAGTCGTGGATGAGATTTATACGGTTTTTATCCCAAAACCAATCTTCGTAAGGCTTGGTGTCTTCATATCGCATATGTCCCATATATATATACATGAGGGCTGTACGACTAAAAAAATATTCGGATTCTGATGATATGACAGTGATCTTGTAGTCGCTGAGTTTTCTGATCCACCGAGCAGCGGAGATTCCACTGATCCCGTTTCCTATTATGGCAATATGCATTGTCGCTTTTTTATTTTAGGAGAAAGATATAAATATTTGAAGGAGAATACAGTCATCCGGTGGACATTTAAGGCACTTCACCTTGTGTCCTCAGCATATGATTTTGTAGGATAATATTATTTTGAATCAATACTTTATACATTATTTTAATTTATAATATGTCTGGTTTTATGACTACATTTGTATTTATTGTGTGAAATGACAAGAATTTAACATTTTATTAGTGTGAGTTGCATGGCGAATAACATATCTTAGAGGAATGAAGCATGGTTACTTGATTGTGTATTTGATTTTTGGCCTTCTCTTAGGAGTAAGTGAGGGCAATGGTCAAGTTGTGCCTCGGGTTGAGAAGAAGTCGGCTATTGTAGAGATTAAGATATTTCCCAATCCCACAAGCAATTTTTTTTCCCTTTCGGTTAAGGACGTTCGGATTGCTCGAATTTCTATTAGCAATATTGTCGGCAAAGAGGTTAAAACCCTCAAACCCAATACCGCCAATTCCTACGACATTCAAAATCTTAGAAGAGGCATTTACATCGTGCGCCTTTATGGTCCCCGGGACAATTTGATCAAGGCCTTGCGATTGAGCAAAACCTAATCGCCACCCCTATTTGAACAAACACATATTTACTTTTAGCCTCTTTGACAATGTTGATTCTCGCTAACGTTCCGTCCTATTGACCAATCATTAGCATCCGGATGGAGTCAATACATAAGTAGCTATCGGAGATATAGTCCACTATCCGTTGGGTGGATATTGAGCCGCATTCCTTGGTGTTTCCCAGAGTTTGACGGTCACATCCAATTCTGCTCCGAGGTGTTCCTTAAGAATCTTCCAGATGGTATAGCAGACATATTCGGTAGAGGGAGGAAGATCCTTGAACTCAGGGACATCGAGATTAAGATTCTTGTGATCAAATCTTTTTTCTACCTTTTCTTTAATCATATTTTTCAGGTCTTTTAGATTGATGACAAAACCCGTTTCGGGATCGACCTCACCGATTAGTTTTACTTCAAATTCATAGTTGTGACCGTGATAATTGGGATTATTGCATATCCCAAAAACTTCTATATTTTTTTCATCTGACCACTTGGGATTGTGCAGTCTGTGAGCTGCATTGAAATGTCCCCTTCTAAAAATAGCAACTTTCATAAGTATTATAAGTTATAGAGCAAGCCTAACATCAAGAATCTTGATATGTTTACACTTCAAAAGTAGATCAAGTGTGGGATATATAAATCAGTCCATCAATAAACTTACCATTGCATGTGGAGGGATAAGATCATCGGACAGGATGTAGTGCTTCAACAATTGTCGCATGCCATAGAGACAGACAGCCTATCTCATGCTATTATTTTTAGCGGCCGGAGTGGTTATGGTGGTTTGCCGATCGCCTTGTGGCTATCGCAATCCTTGCTCTGTCAATCACCTGTCAACGGAGACGCTTGTGGTACCTGCAAGTCCTGTTTACATATCGACAAGTTGATACATCCCGACCTCCATATGGCCTATCCCGTAGTTGGGAAAGAAGGCAAAGTGCGTAAGAACATAACTTCAAAGGATTACATCGAAGCATGGCGCAAAGCAGTCACACAAAACCCGTATTTATCTGTTGCCGAATGGGTACAACAGATGAGTAGCAAGAAAGCCAATGTTGATATCAATGTTGCAGAGTGTGGTGCTATAGCACAGTCTTTGGCGATGAAATCTTTTGTTGGAGACAGGCGCGTCCAAATCATTTGGATGTCCCAATACCTGGGACATAATGCCAACAAACTATTGAAACTTATTGAAGAACCGCCACCGGGCACCTATATTTTACTGCTGTGTGACCATACCGACCAGTTGCTCAAAACCGTAGTCTCGAGATGTCGGGTGATCGATATACACCGTGTGGACGATGATGTGGTAGCAGGAGCCTTACGGCAAAATTTTGACATTGAAGGTAACCGCGCACGTCACATATCTTTTCTGTCAGAAGGAGATTATGGACGTGCCTTGGGGATGATAGTGACAGATGATACGGACTTGATGGATATAACTTTGAATTGGTTCAAAGCATGTCAGGAACATGATTATCGTGCCATGAGGATCTGGTCCGAACAATTTGCCAAATACAATATTGAGGAACAAAAAACCATTGCCAATTTCCTTTTAGGGCTTTTGAGAGAAGTGTTACATCTCAATGTGTTGGGAGAGGCACATTGTAGATTGGGAGCAGAAGATATACGGACGATCCAAAATATTCCACTCCTCATGCGTTTAAAATCTACTCAGATAGAAAAGATTCACGCAAGTATCAGTGAGCTCATCAATGGTCTTGAACGCAATATCTTGGCACGTATGCTGATGTTCCAAACTTGTCTTCAGATAGATACTATACTCCGCAGGATAAAAATTGTAGATCGGGTTGCCTGACGCACGTGTCTGTAAGAGGTTTAGGGTAAAACTCCCTTTGCTTTTTCAGTTTACAAATCGTTAGCCGCCAGAAAGAAAAATTTGAAAAATTCATCATTTTCACGCATATATGTATAAATTATCACGTATGAATACCAAATTAACGTAACTATTCAGCACCTCTGTTTTTAGACAGTAAATAGGCATTTTTGTTCCTGTCGAAGCCATATTTTTTGCAGCGTAGCATCGTTACGTAAGAAAAATCTGGCAAAGACAGGGGCAAAAAGGGCATTTTCTGGCAAAAAC
>JAJRXG010000386.1 GCA_024276375.1 Bacteroidota bacterium
AACGCCAAAACCCAAGAAGTGACAACAACGATTGTAGAAGAAATATCGCCGTCACCTTCTCCACCGCCAAAAGAGTCTTACGCCAAGGGTCATCCTTCTCCCGCTGCAGCTAAAATACTGGCTGAAAAGCAAGTAGATCCATCAAGGGTCACTGGTAGCGGTAGAGATGGTCGCATCACCAAATCAGATGCACTTTCGGCCAAAAGCCCGATAGTTTCTCCGACAGACACGCCCCAAGCCACAAGCCCGACAGCCCCATCATTCAGCCGAAATGAAAGGAGAGAGAAAATGTCACGCATGAGACGCACCATTGCTTCGAGACTCGTGGCAGCCAAAAATGAAACAGCCATGTTGACAACTTTCAACGAAGTTGATCTCACCGAAATCATGGCATTGCGCAAGCGATATCAAGAATCATTTGTGGAGAAATATGGTATCAAACTTGGGTTCATGTCCCTCTTTGCCAAGGCTTGTGCCCAAGCCCTTTTGGAAATGCCACAAGTCAATGCCATCCTTGACGGCAAGGATCTGATCTATCATGATTATGCAGATATTTCAATTGCTATATCCACACCGACGGGACTCGTCGTTCCTCCGGTACACAATGTCGAATCGCTCGAATTTCACGAAATAGAACTTAAAATCAAAGCCCTCGCCGCCAAGGCAAGAGATGGCAAATTGTCACTTGAGGAGATGAAGGGCGGAACCTTTACGATCACCAATGGAGGCATCTTTGGTTCGATGATGAGTACTCCCATATTAAATCAACCTCAATCTGCCATCCTCGGCATGCATACGATCAAACAACGTCCAATCGCCGTCGATGGAGAAATCCAAATAAGACCGATGATGTACCTTGCCTTGTCCTATGATCATCGTGTCATAGATGGAAGCACCTCAGTAACCTTTCTGGTACGGGTCATCCAGTTGTTAGAGGATCCGATGCGGCTGATGATGAAAATATAGTATTGAAGTCTTTGGAGGCATATACCACACTTTAGATATATTTGGGCAGTATTAAAAAACAATACGTGACATTACAAGAACTGTTTAACATCCTTTCAGACAATCCAGAAATACTGGGATTTTACTTCTTAGCAGTGCCTTTAACCGCTTTTTTAGCAGGTGTTTTCGGCAAAGGAGAAGGACATCTAAGCCCGTGGAAACAACTCTATTGTGTGCTGATATTTCTGGCGGCCATCCCCGGTATTTTTGCGGTAACGCTCAATGTTTACTTCTTTTTGTTTGAGCGTCAACCGATACTACAGACCAATATTTATACGCAAGTGATTCCGATCGTTTTTATGATATTCACCATCTGGCTCATCAAGCGCAATGTCCCGTTGGAGTTAGTGCCTGGATTTGACAAATTGGGAGGATTGTTAATGATTATTTTTGCCGTGTTGTCAGTGATGTGGCTGCTTGATCGCTTGCACATCATTGCCATCACGATTATGCCATTTCACTATGTCTTGATCTTTTTGGTCATTGTATTCATTGCGATAAGGATCGGACTCAAACGGCTCATGGCCAAATCCGAGTGAATCAACCGCCTTGTCCGGGATAAAAAATATTTTGCAATCGTGCATATGCTTGTGGTTGCCATGTTTGAAAGGTATCTGTATAGAGCACAAAGCAGTAGATCAAAAGTTCTAATTTTCTCACATAGTCCAAACCCAACAACCCTCGAATCTGTGCGAGATCCAAATTGAAGGATTGTACAATTTCCTCTTCGTCAATATCTTTCAAACCCGGATACCGTTCTCTTGGATGAGATGCTACAAAGGTCTGAACTGCCGCAAATAAGCCAATATTGAAACGCTCGGGATCCAAAAATCCATTGATCAACTGCTCGCGCGCAAGCAGTACTACTCCATCCTCATGATAGACCTCGAGACAATGCAAAGACTTGTTTTCGGGAGATGGAAAAGGATGATTGTACAGTACAAAGTTGTCATACTCTTCATATAGGAAATCAGCACGTCCCAACATCAAACGCTGAAATTCATGTGCTACAAGAGCCTTGGTATCTTCCTCCAATTCATATGTTTTGTCCCGCATCAACGAAAAAGTCTTGAGCTTCATAAACAGTGATATGCGCTGTTTAAGTATCTGTTTCTTGTCTTCCGTTAAGGTGCTGAGAAAGGTAGAATATCGATCCAACCAATCCGAGACCTTGCGATCCAATGGTGGTATTCGTCGTCTCCACCACCATGCATTGACCTGAAACTGAAAGATATACAAGAGTATGATAGCCACAAATGATAGAAGCAGTAAGAGATCCCATACATTGCTTGTCTCATACCATCCCAATGAGAAAAAAAGGATTATATACAAGACAAAGGGTAAGCTGAGAATACGTGCGAGCAATGGAGTCAAAATCTATCAAATATGTGGTCAAAATTATTTAAATATAAAAGATGAGCCCACTCCGAAAACTCACAAAACCAAAAATGTTTCTTTTGGCCCGCCTGTTGCTCGGCAGGCAGGCGACCTTTGTGCTCTTCTCTATTTGTGTCACTAATCATTAGATATCATTCATGCTAAAAAATGCTCTTCCCCTATCCTCCTTTAGCTATTTTTCTTTGCATAGCGCTGCTAATAGTCACATTCCGGAGTGGACTCAAAGATATCGCAATGCGTTTGCATTGATAACGTAACAAAAGAAGTTTAATTTGCACTGGCAACCATTGTGTTTGGCGACAGGTCTCCTTCTCTCCTTGCAATATATGCTTTTCCCATATTGGACATCGTATAGGTCTAAATTTATAGATCTCTAAGATGATTTATATGCCTTTTCCTTTATAGTCCTAGTGGTTTGTCACTCTATTTCGCAAAAGCTTATGATGACAAGCGCTAATATATCCTGAATATTAGTCAACTTTACATAGTGATTTGTGCTATACGTAAGGTTCTATCTCTAATTATCTTGGGACTTCTGTCTATTTCATCCGGCAGTGCTCAGATATCCTATCTCGATGATGATCCCGATATACGACATACCATAGATCGCACGGTATCCCTCAATCCGGTGCAAGGCTATCATACGGCGATCAAATACAGCGATCGCATGGGCTTACTGCAGCTCTACCAATCAATAGGTGATACAGGCCGGACTGAGTTGGAAATAGAAGATTGGAAACACATCATCAACAATATCCCGGAACGTTTCTTATGGGACAGCCTCGGTAGAGATTCAGAATTGGAGGAGATCTCCGGTGGTTTTTGGAAAAACCTATACAAGGATTCATATTTCTTGAGTAAGGTGATGACAGATGACTTTATGCTGTCGATCAATCCCATCATACACTTTGCATTGGGCAATGATGAAGGAGCAGGTCTCGTATTCCAAAATACCAGGGGAATTAAAATCCGCGGGGTCATTGACAAAAAAGTCTATTTCTACACAAGTCTATATGAGAACCAACGCAAATATCTCAACTATATAGAACGCGAAATACAACGGATCAATGCCTTGCCCGGACAGGGGTTTTTCAAGCCCTATCAGAGCCGGATCATAAATTCCATCTACGGACATGACTATCTCAATGGACAGGCCTATGTAGGATGGAAGGTCACCCCATCCATAGACATGCAGTTTGGACATGGCAGGCACTTTATTGGAGATGGAATCCGATCTCTGTTATTGAGTGATTATGCAAACAATTATTTTTATCTCAAGATAAGTACACAAGTTTGGAAGTTTCACTACCAAAATATCTTTGCCGAATTGAGTGCGACTTCCAGCTTGGACAATATTGGAGATCAACTGTTGCCCAAGAAGTACATGGCGGCTCATTTTTTAGATTACCAAATCAATTCAAAATTGAGCATCGGTATATTTGAATCTGTGGTCTATGGTCGCGCCGGAGGTTTGGAATTGCAGTATCTCAATCCCATCATTTTGTATCGCAGCGTAGAACGTATGTTGGACAGTCCTGACAATGTATTTTTGGGATTGAATGCCAAATGGATTCCCCGGGCGGGTTGGCAAGTATATGGACAAGTTATGATCGATGAATTGAGGGTGAGCGAAGTCTTCAATGGATCGGGCTGGTGGGGCAACAAGATCGCCTATCAATTGGGGTTAAAATACTTTAATGTGATGGATGTTGACCATTTAGACTTGCAGATAGAACACAATACAGCGAGGCCGTACACATATACACATCGCAATACGGATGAATCTCAAGTCCCGGTGGGCAGTTATACCAATTTTAATCAATCCTTAGCGCATCCTTATGGCGCCAATTTCAGAGAGACCATCTTGAGGATTCGATATCAGCCTCGACCGCGATGGTGGACGGAGCTACGCTTGCAAAAGGCCTATTATGGCGCCGATGATGGATTTACAAATGTAGGTTACGACATACTTCGCAGTTATGAAGGTCGAGATCAAGAATATGGCAATCGAACAGGACAAGGCATACGACAAGATATCAATCTGCTACATTTTGTGATCAGTTATCGCATTGCACCTAACTTTAACCTAGACTTGCGGTATCTCCTCCGCAGTCAAAAGTCAGCCAATGAAGCCCTCATTCCGGGATTGGATACCAACTATTGGGGTATAGGTTTCAGACTTAATGTGGCGCGCGAGGATTTGGACTTCTGACGGTACGTTGATCAGAATTTTGGCATTCTCAATTCAAAAAGCAATGGCCGGGATTGGTTGAAACTACGGATGTTGACAACAAGTTGATACAAACTTGGTTCTTCAGATAGGGAAATCCTACCTTTGCACCTCAATACAACTACTATGGCTCTTGTTGATTTAGTAATGCCAAAAATGGGTGAAAGCATCATTGAAGCTACCATTATCAATTGGCATAAAAAAGTCGGAGATGTCATAGAAGCAGAGGATACGATTGTGGAAGTAGCAACTGACAAAGTAGATTCTGAAATTCCTTCTCCAATATCGGGAACCATTGCTGAAATTCTTTATCAGGAAAACGAAGTCGTTCAGATAGGAAGTGTAATAGCTCGAATCACTACGGCAGAGGATATTACGGATCAAAATGCAGTTTTAAAAGGCCTGAGTCAGACGGATGCTTCAATGGAGGCACCCAGTCCCGAGCCGATCATATCATCTGCCGTCCAATCAGCACACACTATAAGTAGTCCCACTACACCCCGGGACACCTCTTCAACAACACCTCTGTCCACATCTACCTCAGAGCAATCTATCGAAACCCATTCTACTCACCCCAAAGCTCCCGTTAAGACAACATTGCAGCGAGGGACTTCAAAATTGGTCAACGATGACAGATTCTTCTCCCCATTGGTACGCAATATCGCCCGGGCGGAAGGCATCTCTGATGATGAACTAAGAGCTCTCAAGGGTAGCGGAGGTAGTGGTCGCGTCACCAAATACGATCTCAGAAATTACGTCATTCAAAAAAGAAAACAAGCCACCAACGATATATCATCACCCTTTCTTGACAAAATTCAAACCCCACCGACATCACAGACCAGTTTTACTCCTCCCGTAGTAGAAAATATACCCCCACCGACATCGCAGACGACCCGTTCAACTTTTCCTCTCAACAATGGCGATGAGATTGTCGAAATGGACCGGATGCGCAAAATGATTGCCCAACGTATGAAGCAATCATTGGATATAAGTGCCACTGTTACACAATTTGTCGAAGCCGATACAACCCACCTCGTACATTGGAGAAACGAGAATAAAGTCTTATTTCAAGAAAAATATGGCACCTCCCTTACATTTACACCACTCTTTGTAGAAGCCGCCATCCGAGCTTTGGGAGACTATCCTGCGATCAATGCATACTTTGATAAAGAAGATCGCATTGTGATGAAACGCGATATCAACATCGGGATAGCAACAGCTATGAAGGATGGCAATCTTATCGTTCCGGTCATTAAAAATGCCGGGAGTCTCAACCTCAATGGGCTGACGGCACAACTGAATGACTTGACCGGTCGTGCGCGCATCAACAGGCTCAAAGCTGATGAAATACAAGGTGGTACATTTACGATCAGCAATATCGGTACATATGGCAATATTATGGGTACTCCGATCATCAATCAACCACAACTCGCCATCCTTGCACTTGGCGCCATCAAGAAAAAACTTGTGGTTCAAGAGACATCACATGGAGACATTATCGCAATCCGTCATATGATGTTCTTATCTTTGTCGTTTGATCATCGAGTGATAGATGGATATTTGGGTGGTGTATTTTTAAACCGCATAGCACATTATATTGAAGCATTTGATCCCAATAGGAGTATATAATCGCTCATCCACCTTGTGGTTGGGGTGTCTCCTTATTGTATGGTCGTCATCGACGTCAGTAGTCATGAGCCAGACAGATCCACTCAAGCAGGGCAATGCGGCATTTGAAGAAGAGCACTATCGGGAAGCACTCATCTACTACAATCAGATAGAGAGGATCCAACAAAGTGCCCCAATACTTTTCAAGCGAGGCATCTGTTACTATCAGATCAACCAACTCGATCGAGCCATTGGTGATTTTCAACAAGCTTGGGAATACGGATATAAAAACCCCGAAATCGATTACTATACCGGTCGCATACAACACCATAAAGGGAACTTTTCCCTTGCGGCCAAATACTATAAGAACTATCTAAGAGAAACACCCATAGACAATGCGGATCGACATCGTGTCAGACAGTTGATCAAACAGTGTGGTAGAGCCATCGATCTGTCCTACAAGCGGCCCATCGCTATCGTCGAACATGGAACAAAAAAAATAAATACCGTTCACGATGAAATCGGAATGCTTGAAAGTCCCGGTATCAACAACAGGTATTACTACAGTTCCAATCGTCCCAATACTTCCCTGTCGATGGAGGCCAGTGACTATGATATTTATAGCATCGAGATATCAAATCAAGGAGCATGGAGTGATCCTCAAAGACTCCCCTATGCCATCAATAGAAGGGATGAAGATATCTTGCTGGGATTTACCCAAGAAGCTGATGGTCTCTATTTTTATCGCGGCAAGATTTACAAAGGAAATATCTGTTTGAATAGTGGAGTGGGAGATCGAAGAAATACGGTGACAATAGATCTCCCTGCCACCTTCAGTGAAATCTCCGGTGATGCTTATTTTTATGATGATCATTTGGTTCTGTTTGCAGCGATTCTCGATGGAGGATATGGCGGATATGACCTGTATGCATCCATCAAAAAAGGCACTCAATGGTCTAAACCCATTAATTTAGGATCACAAATCAATTCTGCATATGATGAGTTGAGTCCTTTTCTGAGTCGGGATGGAACAGAACTATATTTTAGTTCTAATCGAGATGAAAGTATAGGAGGTCTGGATATCTTTTATGCCAACTATATGTTTGAAGCCAACCGTTGGGCATTGCCCGTCAATCTAGGGATTCCTATCAATAGTCCGGGGGATGATGCCTTTTTTGCTTTGTCCTCGGATGGATTGTCTGCCACATTGACTTCAGACCGGAAGAATGCCATCGGTGGCAAGGACATTTATATCGCTCGTTTTAAGAAACCCCGGGGGCAACAATCTTATACGACGGATTATTTGCCATATGTAGATTATACGATCCATCCGCGACAGGAGATCTCACAAGTAACCCAAGAACGCGAGCGTCAATTGGGTCAACCCGACGACACGATCAGCTCTTCTCTTGTTACGGTGATTCGGGACACTCCTGCAGTCGCTATCACAGACACAATATCGAGGCAGTCCGACGGACATCAAACTCCGACAAGCCCTTCTTCAAATCAAAGTAAGAATATGACAGAGCCGCTACAAGATCGTATTGCGTCCTCTGAGGTGGTCACACTTAGATGGTCTCCGGTCTTTTATGCTACTACAAAGGATCTTTTTAACCAAATCAATACTGCCAAGGTTGATCAAGTGAAGCAAATCTTAGTATCGCATCCCAATATCAAAGTCGAAATACAATGTCATTCATCTGAAGATGGCATCCTCGAATACAAACTCTACGCATCGATAAAACGAGCAGAACGTATAGAGAAAGAGTTGGTTCAATCGGGCATATCGGACAGGAGGGTTTCGATCAAGGGATTTGCAGACAATTATCCAATAGCATTAAGTGAGCGCCTCGGAGGTGATCCGATTATCGCTCAAAAATACAACAACAGGATCGAGTTTATATTTTATGACAATGATCCCTCACGTATCCAAATTGAACGGATGATGGAGGAACCTATACCGGCACATAGTATCGATACGAAGTATGACCTATACCGAGCCTTGAGTGATGAAACGATCAATTACAAAATCCAGATCGCCATAGTAGCTCAAATGTATCGTGGGATGGCATTGGATCTCTTCAATGATGCTACCGTAGAAGAAGATGAAATCACGGGATTGTATCTCTATACGATCGGATTATATGACAACTATGCGGAGGCTTTAAAAACCAAAAGGGATATAGAGCGTCTCGGCATAACCGATGCAAGAGTCTTGCCCTATTACAATGGGCGATTGCTTCCCGAAGACCAACTGGTATACTATGTCAATAGATATCCCGATCTCAAAAATTTCATGAAGTACAGCGAGTGATTTCCTATACGCCGTTGACGATGTCTCGCAATATCTTACGATCTATAACACCGACGACATTGTTGGAAGGATCGACAACAGGAGCCAAGGCCCAACCATATTCATTGAGTGCTTCAAAGGCTGCTTGTAAGTTCATCCCTTCACTCACGTATCCCCACTGCGTGATCATACGGTCTGAGACTTGCAGGTCATCAAGATTATCCTCTGCCCTAGATGTGCCGAGTGATATGCGAGGCAGGACACCTATGATATCGCCTCGCTCATTTTGTACCAGAAAACTACCCTCTCTGTCGTTGTTTCGAGCCGACTCCAACGATTCGTCAGGGTGCAATATCGTATAACGCCTACGCATGACCTCGCCTACAAATGTCCGGTTCATCTTAGTAAATGCCTTGAGTTGTCGATACTCCGCCCGAGCTGTAAACATCACAAACAGTCCAATAAAAATACCTCCAAAATGATCGAAATACACCCCCAATCCTATAAAAACCACGGCAATAAGTTGTCCAATAATGGAGGCAATCCGGGTCGCTTTCAATCGATCTCCGGACAACTTGGAGAGAATCGCTCTGAGTACTCTCCCTCCGTCCATAGGAAATGCCGGAATCATATTAAACACCACAAGCATAACGTTGATAATAATGAGATATCCCATGAGATCCTTCCAAGACGAGATCCAAAGTGCATCTCCTGGCATAGGAAGCCACGAGTCATACAAGATCCTGTTCAACGTTATTAAAATGACAAACAACACAAGATTGACTGCCGGACCGGCCAATGCAATCCACAATTCATGCATAGGCTTAACGGGCAATCGCTCCAATCGTGCAACGCCTCCGATGGGCGATAAAATAACATCTCTCGTATAGATACCATATTTTCGAGCTGTCAAAGCATGCCCAAATTCATGCATTACAACAAATGAAAAAAGCATGGCGATAAAACCAAAAAACCACAGAATTCCCACCCACGGCAGCCCTTCGGAATATACCACATAACCGGCAAATACAAGCAACAACGAAAAGCTCCAATGAACTTTTACAGGTATGCCGGCAATTGTGCCAAGGGTCAAGGACAGTCCAAGTATCTTCATCTCATCTCAAACTTACACGCCATCACCTCTAAGCATTCTAAATCTCTTGCGTGCGTCAACACTAAAGGTACTATCTGAATAATCGATAAAAAGACGCTGATACAACTCTTGTGCTTGGTCTAAATCATCCAAGAAAAATTCATAGAGCTGTGCCAGCGCCCACAGGGCATTGTCCGCTCTTATTTCTTCAGAAAATCTATCGATGATCTCTTGATAGAGCACCGCAGCTTCTTCATATCGTTGTTGGATCTCATATTGTTGTGCTTTCACAAATAGCACATCGTCTTCCAGCCCATGCTCGGGAAATAAAATGGTAATGCTGTCCATTTTACTAAAAGCCTCATCGATGCGATTCTGGTAAATCAATAATTCTGCTTCCGCAAATAATGCCAGAGGCAGGTATGTAGTATCGAGGTTGGCATTGTCCATAATGAAAACCGACAGATCAATGGCATCATTGGAGATGAGCTTGGAGGTGGCGGATTTCAGGATATCAAACTGTTCTTGAGCCCACTCGAAGTCGCCGATATAGTAACTGAGTTTGGCATTTTTGAAGCGCGCCTTTTCTCCCAGAAAATCTTCTTTGAATTGCTTGTCAACTTGGGAGTACAACAATGTAGCATCCCATATATTGCCATCCATAAGGAAGTAATCGCCAAGGGCCAACTTAGCATTGGCGATGACATAATTATTGGTTCCGGGCATCTCCAGAAGATTGGACAATGTCTGTATCGCCGCTGACAAGTCATTGAGATAAAGTCCTTCTAACTGCGCCAGTTCCAATATGATAAATGCCGTATTTCTACCACGACCCATCTCATCGAGGAAGGCGACATACTCATTCTTGAGGATCATCAAATCTTCTTTGGTGTATTGTTTAGCGTAAATTATTTTTTTTCGCTTCGTATCCAATAGTTCCTTTTTAGCGTCGATATAATAGCTCGACTGCGGGTCTTTATCATCTACGATGTATTGATAGGCCTTTAAGGCTGTATTATAGTCTCGGTCATTGGCTGCTATCTGGGCTAGGGCATATATTCTACTTCCATTTTCGTTCAATCTACGATCCAAGGCACGCGCTTGACGCAAAGCTTTATCATAGTCTTTGGATCTGATAAATACCCATTCGATCATTTCGGGAAAGAAGATATTGTCGGGTTGAGCTTGAACTTTTTTGTATAGTTCTTTGCGCAGGATTTCGTAATCCTCGTCTCCACGGAGATACTTGGCAAAATAGTTTTGTACAGAACTGATCCGTTCAATGACCGCCATTTGACTGTTGAGGAAGTGGTGTATCATCGGTTGGGTTTCATTTTTTCGCCGATATATTTCTGCCAGATTGTAAGCAAATATTTGTTGATCTCCGACGATCCGCATTCCTTTTTCAAAAGTTTCTCTGGCCAATTCGTACTTGGTCATCCTCGTAAATGCATTGCCCAAGGCGTTGATCCTACCGATATCCTGTCCCATCTGTTCGATGGCATGTCTATACTCTTGTTCAGCTTGCTCCATTTTGCCTTGACGTTCGAGGAGATTGCCATAGGTGACATAAAGTTGAAGTTTGCCGGGGTGTTTTTTTAAGGCAATTTGGATGGCTTTTATCGCGGTATCATAATCTTCGAGTGCCATCAGGGACTCGATATATTGATTAAAATAATACTCTTGAAATCCCGATCGATCGGAGAGTTTTTTGAATATTGTTGCGGATTTTTCGTATTCGCCACTGCGGTAATAATGCTGTGCCAATTTGACATCCTGTGCTTGGGCTGCACAAAACGTAGTAAACGTCATCCAAAATAATACGATAAAGATATGCCTCATATGAACTGTCTTAGCACAAGATACAACGCTTGATGTCCTACGATAGTTGCATGATGTTAAAACTCCGGGCAGAATAAAATGTAAGTCTCGCATCAAGAACATGAGATGGGCACTTCGACGAGTTTCAATCCCTCGAGATCTTCACGTGGCTCATCTGTAAATACAAGATAATAACCACCTCCACCGGCGCCGCATATTTTGATGGCAATGTGATCATTGGATAGTGTCTCCTTCCAAACAGGGAGGATGGATGGAGCGATTAAAAAGGGTAAATGCCGGTATTGATCCTTACTCAAGGCATGGATCAGAGCGAGCACATTGTCCGTGGAGGTTTCTATATGGCTCATTGTTGCAACGATGCGGTTGTTGAGCGCAACCATAGATTGAAAAATGTCGGGATGCTCATTTGCCGCAAGGCGAAAATCCCTAATAGCATCCTTTCCCTCACGGGGAATTCCGCTATCTAGGAGATAACAATACAATGAGCTGCCACGATATCCCTGCCATGTATGGATCAATCCCTCTGCGTCAATCCGCAATCCCTGATCCAACAATGAGACAAGGGGATCAAAGCCGGAACTATTGCCATGAAAAAAAGATTCCATCAGGCCGAGGCGTTGTTGTATCATACGGGGATCATCTGTCGGTAACGAACAAGCATAGTGGTAGAATGCCGCCGTTATCGCGCCACTACTCCCCAATCCATATCCTATCGGTATATTCATCTCTATGGTCAAATCCCGCAAACATCGCTGCAACCGAGTGTCTGAAAGAAATGAAAACTTGGAGTCAAGCAGATACCGGCCAAACGGTCTCCACCAAAGATAGTCAGACGGTTGCTCAGACCATTGTGCTTGCCATCTATGGTAGGGGATGGCAAGCACCTCACTCCCCATAAGAACCAAATGTTCACCAAACAGAAGGACTTTGGCGGGATAATGCCTTGCAAAGCTTTGCTTAGCAACGGGGCTAAATATATGGTTATCGTTCATATAGTTAAGAAAAGACTTCAGAAATAAGTTCTTGGATTTTGGCAATCATATGAATCTGAATCTCCGTATTGCGTGGCAGTCCTTTTTTGTGATTTTTGGAAATATAAATATGTTCAAATCCCAAGCGATCTGCCTCGATGATACGCTGTTCTATCCGGTTGACGGGTCTCACTTCTCCCGAAAGTCCTACCTCACCGGCGAAGCATATTTTACGCCCTACGGGAATATCATTGAGAGAAGATATCAAGGCGGCGATGATCGACAAATCTATCGCGGGATCCGTCACTTTGATACCACCTGCGATATTGAGAAAAACATCGTTCTGACTAAAGAACAAACCGCATTTTTTCTCCAAAACAGCCAACAACATACTCAGGCGACGACCATCAAATCCCGTGGTAGATCTCTGAGGGTGTCCATAGACGGTAGTACTTACGAGTGCCTGTGTCTCGATCAACAAGGGTCTCACTCCTTCGATCGTCGAGGCTATACTGGTGCCACTAAGACTCTCATCTATGGGAGAAATCAGTAATTCGGAAGGATTGACAACGGGTCTCAATCCACGTTGCTCCATCTCATAGATGCCTATCTCATCGGTAGATCCAAATCTATTTTTGATGGTTCTGAGTATGCGGTAGATATAGTTGCGATCTCCTTCAAACTGGAGGACAACATCTACGATATGCTCAAGTACCTTGGGGCCTGCGAGTGCTCCGTCCTTGGTGATATGGCCGATGATAAACACTGGGGTATTGGTTGTCTTGGCAAAATGTTGGAGCTCGGCAGTGCACTCCCTAATCTGCGAGACCGATCCCGGGAGACTTTCGATATATTGACTCTTGAGTGTTTGGATAGAATCTATAAGCAGTATATCGGGCTCACTGTGACGTGCATGTACCAGTATGTGTTCGAGTTGGGTTTCACACAAGATATGGCAAGTGTCCGATAGTTGGGCGATGCGATCTGCTCTAAGTTTGATCTGAAATGCACTTTCTTCGCCCGATACATAGAGGACGTTTTTTCTCAATTGACAAGCCAATTGAAGCATGAGTGTTGATTTGCCGATACCGGGTTGTCCCCCAATCAGTACAATGGATCCCGGTACAATACCGCCACCGAGTACTCTTGAGAGTTCTTGATCTGAAGGGATCGATATACGCTCAACCGTTGATGAAGGTATCTGTTGAAGTAAGACCGGGCTGGACTGGGACTTAGTATCGGTATTATGCTTGTTGTGTACAGATTTGGGTGTCTCTATTTTTTCTTCGAGTGTATTCCACTCTTGGCAAGAAGGACATTTACCTTCCCAACGTACACTAGTTGCTCCGCATTTGTTACATTTGTATGTGAGCTTGCTTTTAGCCATTTGCCTTTTTGAGGTAAAAATTTATTTTTTTTGCTTAAAAAAATGTGACAGTCCTTAAATGAGTCGTCTTAAAGCTGTGTTCAGGATCGGATTTACCCCAACGGACTGAAATATGCAGCGAATATACAGTTGCTATAAAGATATATAAGATTGTTTTCAATTGGTTTTTTGGGGTTATGCAGGATACTTGCGTATCCTGCTTTTTTTATTGGTATATATTGGTAAGCGAACACAGGAATATTAAGCATGTATTGTGAGGTCAAGCGCATTGGATGCACTTTCCGCTTTCGGGCATGAGCAGGATGCGCTGGGGATTGATCGGTTTTCGACAGACCGAACAAGTACCAAATCCGGGTTTGAGGATATTTTCCATAGCAACTTGAAGTTTGCCGAGTTTTCGTTTTCGGTTGCGCAAACTGGCTTCGACGACACTTTTGTTATGGATGGCATCCATCCTAGTGATTCTCCCGATGGAATTTTGCGGAGCTACGGGAGCTGTACTTTTTTCCAACAATTTGATTTCATTCTGGAGTTTTTTGATCTTTTGTTTGATTTCTGACTTTAATTCTTTTAGTTCTGTTATGTTCATTTGTCATAAATTACTAACTTTCAACAAGTTAACTCATATTAGAGATAACCCAAATGTAATTGTAAGAGTTGTAAATCGGGTTCAAAAGAGGAAATAAATGATAAATATTCTAGATATTCGTTACTATTCAGGTAGGCGTCATTTTGGCTAAAAAAAGGCACTTTTTTTATCTGAAAAGCACCTCCTGAATAGTAACAGATATTCTCACTAGGATTTGATTGATCACTCAGATGTATAAAGTTTAGAACCAGCTAAAATAGATCGATATGTGTGAATCGAGATGGACATTTTATGATCCCCAATCAGGGACTCAAACCTTGGGTCTATATCACGGTGCTGATTCGGGTCATGTTTTGGTTTTTCATAACAGCAATGTGCTGATTATAGACTTTGGGATTCGGGAATCAAAATCCTATACGATACAGCACAACGATAGTCTGATTACGCTAGGTATTGAGAGAGCAGGAAGCTCGTTTGACTACACATTTCATCGCAAATCGCTTTACCCCGAAGAAACGTTATTGGGAAAGTTTAAGAATTGCTTTTCATGGAAACCTAGGTAGGCGATATAGTATTCTTCTTACGACAATGATGACATCATAGCACATATTACACTAAAGCATATATCTTAGAGTTCTCTATCTATAAGAAACAGGATACAGATAAGATGAACAACAATTTTTATATTGCGATTATGGCAGGTGGTGTTGGTTCGAGATTTTGGCCGGCAAGTAGAGCGTATCTCCCCAAACAATTTCTGGATATTACAGGAGCGGGGACGTCGCTGCTTCAGCAGACGGTCCTGCGGGCACGGGATGTTGTACCTGTCTCCAATATTATT
>JAJRXG010000387.1 GCA_024276375.1 Bacteroidota bacterium
GTCTATCGCCTTTTGCAGTAGCAAGAGACTTCTTACATCCGCAGGAACGCCAAAATTCCTACATACTTCAGGAAATCGATCAAACATGGAGGACTCTATTCAATAGCTAAATAATTAATACCCGGCTGACCATCCACCTTCATACTCTGTCATATTGTGAGCAACGCGGCGGAGATCATCTTGTGTTTTAATAAGTGCCCCAATACCATCTATCCTGTTGATTCTCTGTATAGCTTCTTCAGAGGAAAAGGTACGCATGTACTTGATCCAATTGAGTAATTCACGAGTCGATGGAGCCCTTTCCAATCCCAACTGCCGAAGCCTATAGAACAAATCAATAGCCTTGTTTACAACCTTGTCACCGGCATTGTCGAAATGCTTGGCTACTATTTCACGCATTAATTCGGGAGATGGAAAGGAGATATAGTGATAGATGCACCTTCCCTTGAAAGCTGTGGGTAGCTCTTGCTCGCGGTTAGATGTGATCACTATGGTCGGCATATCTGATTCAGATACGGATATCTCTTCACCAGATTCGGGCATGATAAACTTTCTGTGGCTCAAGGCGTACAGAAGGTCATTGGGAAATTCTCTTGGAGCCTTATCTATCTCATCAATCAACAGTACCGAATGTGGTGACCCATACGCCAAAGCGGCAGGGCCCTTGGAGACATAGTCCGATAGTTGATCCGTAGAACGTCCACTTGTACTCAATCGGTGAACTAATCCCTTTTCTTCTCTTTGGGCATTCAATACCTCAATCTGAGAGTCCCGCAAGTATTTAACATGATCAAATCTAGCTACAAATTGTTCTACAGAACTTTTAGAGCCCACAGGAAATACAAATAGGGGTAGATCCTTGTCCTTCGCATATTGAAGGGGTAACTCCGTTTTGCCTGTTCCGGGCTCGCCTTCAATTAACAAGGGCATGCCCAGTACTCTGGCCATATGAAAGGCTTGAGCCAGTTCTCGATCACATAAATATTGAGAAGATCCTTCCCAGTAACTTGTTTCTGCCATATATTAGGATACTTAAACTTCAAAAGTATCTCATTGTTCGGAAGAAAATACATTCAGCCTTTGATTTAATTGAACGATAGCCTTTTCTTCGTTACTATTCAGGATGGTGCTTTTGAGATAAGAAAGGTAATTTTTTCTTCAGATGATGCTTGTTTTTTGAGGCATAGCAGCGCTACGGCGAAAAAAATAGCGGAAATATGATGGGGAAAGTGTGCTTTTTAGCCAGAATGACGCCTACCTGAATAGTAACTTTTCTTCTACTGAAATCACAAGATATTGCGTTTATCGCCTTTAGGATATGTATAGATCGAAAGTATTTTATTACATTTACATTTAATATGTTTTTTACCATATAGTTATATGGTGGTGTAGGTTTAAAAAATTGTCATAATAGTGAGTTCCCCCTTTATTTCTGAATCAAAATTCGAAGAAGTGTTCAAAACATTTTTCGGGCCTTTGTGTAATTATGTAAACAGCTATATTAAGGATTGGGAGAATAGCAGAGAAATTGTGCAAGGATCCTTTATGAAAATATGGGAGAATAGAGATAAAATTGAGATAGAGACATCTCTTAAAAGCTATCTCTATTCATCGGTGAGAAATCGAATGGTTGATTATATCCGAGTGAACAAAAAGGATGAGGATTATCGCAATTCCTTGTCCGCCGATGAGATCGATGATAGGGTAGAAGAAATTGATTCATTTTTGATCCGTGAGGAAATATTAAAATCCCTGAACAAAATGAAGCCCAAGATGAAGAAGATATTTACGTTGAGCAAGATGGAAGGGTTGACTTATAGTGAGATTGCAGCATATCTCAACATTTCAAAACGTGCTGTCGAAGACAATGTAGCCAAGGCACTTGTCTTGCTAAAAAATGATTTGAGGCATAATAAAGAAATTTTTGGATAAAAAAGATAAAAATGTGATTCCTGCTTTGCAAAACGTCTTAAAAGTGTCATGTCAGCAATAACAGAACGCGATATATTATATTTTCTCGATGGGAATGCTACAAAAAAATCCCTGAAAGCACTTGAAGCATGGGCTCTTGAAGACCTTAGCAATGCTCAGGACTTGAACGTATATCAAAAAATTCACAATGAATTATCATCGTTAAGTTCTTACAAACGTGTCGATGCAGACTGGCAATCGGTACTCCAGAATCATATCCAAAAAGTAGAAGTTTCCGAAAGAGAGTTATTGCTCTATATTGATGGCAGAGCCGATGTTGCGCTAACCGAGAAGATAGAGAGTTGGAAGGCGCTTAGCCAGGATCATAAGGATGAAGTCAATATCCTTAAAGCCATTGTAAAGCAATCACCTTATTTGTCTCAATACAAAGTACTTGATCCTAGTCAAGAATTGGATCAGCTGTTTAAGATGAAGAAGGAGGCGCAAGTGATTCCGATTTCTTCCATATCACAAGAGGCTATTTCTAAAACCGAGAGATCATCCGTTTTTCCCATGTGGATGAAAATGGCTGTAGCTGCGATAGGATTGTTCTTAATTGGAGCGTGGGGGTTTCAGACCTTTTTGAGTCAGGATGTTTCTGAGACGATGACTTTTGCTACCGCGGACGAACCCAATGGTGTGTTATTGTCTGATGGGACGATGGTGTCACTCAGCGAACATTCTGAGATAACTTACTTTTCGGATGTCGATAAAGTAGATACCAGAATGGTGTTGTTGGATGGACAAGCGGAGTTTGATGTGGCGTCCAACGAGCAGAAGTCGTTTAGATTGACAACTACTGATAAGATTGGTGTTACTGTATTGGGTACAAAGTTTACAGTGAGTGATCTGGAAGGATATGTCAAGGCTGTTAAGAATATCGAAGGCAAAGTGAAAGTCTATGTTCTTGAAGACACTTCGATTAATGTAGTGGTTCACCCGGGAGAAACGTATGCTTATACAGGGACAGAATTAGTCCGTATAGAAGACACTCCCCAAGATGAGAATGCCAAGAATTATGAGGTACTCTACGTTTTGGATTATCTGATGGAAGTCTCCAATTGGAAGGTGATCAGTTCGCCATATACTGAATTTGACGGAGAAGATATGATTATGATCAATTTGGATCAACCGTATGAGGATATACTGCAAGACCTAGTAAAGGATGCTGACTTCTCATATCGAAAACTATCTTGCGAAGGGTGTTATATCGTAACGAGGTTTCAGGGAGAATAATCTCAATGGCGCGGATCATTTATCCGGTCGAACAAAAATCAAAATGATTAATAAACTCCACTAGAGTACTATATTTTGGTCTGACGTTATGAAGGTCTTTAATGTTGTAGATATAGAAGGCTTGGAGGAAGTA
>JAJRXG010000044.1 GCA_024276375.1 Bacteroidota bacterium
ATGAGAAAGAAGATGGATATGAGAAGTAATTTCCACATATTTACGATACGCTGACTTGAGCTTATAACACTAACATAAGATATTCTGTATTCTAATCATTACAAATCAAGTAGTGAAGTCATATAAGAACGCAGGCCAGAAGGAGTTGTAAGTACCAAGTTCATAAAAACAGCAAATGTCCAAGCAAGAAAAGCAATACAAAAAGAGCTGTCGTCAGGGCAAGTTTTTTGAGAAAGGGATCTAATTCTTTGGATGCCACTACATGTTGAATCTGAACATATTGCCACCAGAGAATAGGGGCGGTAAGCAAAAACAGAAACTGACCCGGATGAACGTAATTGGCGAAGACATATGCTAAAGCACTTACGATGGCTACAATCAACAGCATTCCATGATATTGGATGGCGGCGTCATAACCAATGCGCACAGGT
The DNA here is from genome assembly GCA_024276375.1 of Bacteroidota bacterium. Taxonomy (GTDB): domain Bacteria; phylum Bacteroidota; class Bacteroidia; order Chitinophagales; family Saprospiraceae; genus JAJRXG01. Next base: position 432 of record JAJRXG010000044.1, read on the forward strand.
ATGGACATCTTGCCCGCCTTTTTATCCGACGAGATATCCCTGATATTGTTGAGGTTGAGTACTCCGACACTCAATGCACCACAACTTATAGCAGGTAGTATCACATCCCAAGACAAAGAGTTTGTTTGGAGATAGTAACAACCCAATACTGCCAAAATACCAAAGAAAAAGAAAACAGAGATATCTCCTTTGCCCGAGTATCCATAAGGCTTGGATCCAGCTGTATAGTTGATAGAAGCCCATATGGCGATGAGCCCCAAGACTAAAAATATTAATCGAAGCAACATTCCATCCAGTGCTACAAAAATCAAGGCCGTCCCCAAGATCAATGAAATCACAGACCAAAACATCATGGCAGTCCTCATTTGAGCTGGTAGAATATCGCCGCTTTGTACAGCTCTCAAGGGTCCGGTTCTCTCTATACTATCCGCGCCATGGATGCTGTCTCCATAGTCATTGGAAAAATTGGAGAGTATCTGCAGACTTACTGCGGTCCCTATCGAAAGTAAGGCAATCATCCAAGAGAACTTCCCATCTATTGCTGCTAGACCATTGCCCATAGCCATATTGGATATGGCTAGGGGCAATGTCCGTAATCTAGCCGCTTGTATCCATACTTTGAGGTTCATACAAACCTGGAGTACGTTCTTTCAATGATTCTATTGTCAGGCATAATCTAATTGTGGAAATACCGATCATGTAGTCGGGATGACTGGATTCGAACCAGCGATCTCACGCCCCCCAGACGTGCGCTTTACCGGGCTAAGCTACATCCCGCGATGCAATTTTCGCTCAAATGTAAAAAGACAAGCGTGGAAAAGTGATCTCTTGTCAAAAGAATTCACAATGAAATGCATGCAGCTGTTCGTGACGTGCGTAATATCTATCGTCGTCAATTACTTTTATGGGCAAAACGAGCCCAACTCCCATGATATATTTTGTATTTGGGTGTGATCTCAGTATATTTATTCTTTTGGACTGTTTCATATTACACCATTTATGTCAACTACAACTGCTAAAAACGACCTAGATACGCAACAGACGTTGCGCATATTCAATCTTCAGAAAGCCAATCAGCAAAATATCGCCGATACCAATGCCGTACAGCGAATAAAGAAATTAAAAGCATTGCACAAAGCACTGCTGTCCAATAAACAGATCCTTAGAGAAGCGATGTATGAAGACTTCAAAAAGCATCCTTCGGAAGTAGATCTCACGGAAATTTATCCCGTAACTGGTGAACTAAAGCATACTATGTCTCACTTGGAAAGTGGATGAAGCCCAAGCGTGTAGGAACGCCATTGGCGCTTATGGGAACGAGTTCTTACATTCACTATGAACCCAAGGGAGTCGTATTGATCATATCACCATGGAATTTTCCAATCAATCTGACCTTCGGACCTCTGGTTTCTGCCATCGCAGCGGGCAATTGTGTCATCCTCAAACCATCCGAAAATACTCCGGCGACTGCTGCTGCCATGGGTAAAATAATTCGAGGGCTATTTGACGAAAGTGAAATCGCACTCATAGAAGGTGGCGTGGAGACCTCTCAAGAATTGCTCCGGCTCCCGTTTAACCACATCTTCTTTACTGGAGCTCCCAGTATCGGAAAAATCGTTATGGCCGCAGCTGCCAAGAACCTGAGTTCAGTCACGCTCGAACTCGGAGGTAAATCCCCTACTATTGTCGATGAAACGGCCAATATAAAAGTAGCAGCTAAAAGAATAGCTTGGGCCAAGTATATTAATAATGGACAGATTTGCATCGCACCGGATCACATATACGTACATGAGCGCAAAAAGGATGCTTTGATCGAACAACTCAAAAAGCATATTCAAGCTATGTATGGGGAAGATGTCAAAGATTCGGATTCCTATTGCAGGATCGTCAATGACCGCCACTATCGACGCGTCAATAGCTATATCAAGGACGCCGTACAACGCAATGTCAATATCGAAAGCGGAGGAAGTGTCAGTGAGGATGAGGCCTATATCGAGCCAACTATTGTAAGCAATATGAACAGAGAAATGGATCTTATGATGAACGAAATCTTTGGACCCGTGCTACCTATTTTTACTTATACGGATATTAATCAAGTTGTCGAGGAAATCTCCCGCCAAGAAAGACCTTTGGCATTATACATCTATAGCAAAAATAGAAAAAATATAAACTTCATCATCAACAATACGAGAGCAGGAGGTACTTGTATTAATCACAGTGCGATGCACTTTTTTAACAATAACTTGCCATTTGGCGGTGTCAATAACAGCGGTATTGGGAAGGCTCATGGGGAGTTTGGATTTAAGGATTTTTCTAATGAAAGAGCAGTATTGAACCAGTGGAGTCCGATCAGCGCCATCGAGCAGATGATGCCTCCATATACCGACCTCAAGCAAAAAATGATAGACTTGAGCATCAAGTATTTTTAGTATTGATGAGGTAGATATGAATTGTCGTGTAGTTTGGGCTTGTACCTTCTTGTCACTGTTTATTGTTGGGTGGCTTTCTTGTGCCTCAACAAGTACTGTCAACAAAGTAAGAAGCGAATGGCAGCTCTTGGAGGCTGATGATGAAACTTGGAACTCTCATGGAGCAGCGATTTGGATATTGAGTGAAGATGAGATAAAGAATGTCATGGGGAGCGGCAAAGGATTTTTGATATCCAATGAGCGTTTTGAGAACTTCGTTCTACATCTTGAGTTTTATCCCGGCGAAGATGTCAATTCCGGAGTTTTTGTTCGTTGTGCTACTGAGGACATCAATCCTACACTATGTTATGAGCTAAATATCTGGGATCAACATCCCAACCAAGACAACAGGACAGGTGCTATTGTTGGGTTGGCCTCTCCCATCAATCATGTTGAGACGATTAACAAGTGGAACATACTTGAAGCCATGATAGATGGCGGGCGGATTAAAATCTGGATCAATGGCATCCAAACGGTAGATTATCAGGAGGCACAATCGAACAGTGGTTATATTGCTTTACAGATATTTTCAGAAGGGCAGGTGAAGTTTAGAGATATTAAGATTCGTGTGTTGTAGATATCATAGGGCTGGCAATCAGTCGTATCGGCAAGTAATAAATTAATACAATGGATAGTATTACGCAAGTTGTCTTAGGAGCTGTAAAGGTACTATTATAGGAGCAATGATTGCCACCATTCCAGACCTTGATGTTGTTCTATATTTGTTCTACGACAAGTTTGAAATGTTGAGTATTCATCGAGGTTTTAGCCATTCGATCGTATTTAGTATTCTAGGAGCATTTATTATATCGATCATCTTGAGAAAGGCAAAATGGTTTTCGGATGTGAGATTCAAAGTGCTGTTGTTGTTTACTTGGTTGTGTCTATTTACACATATGTTATTGGATGCTTTTACTGCATACGGCACTCAGGGGTAGTAACAGTAGAGGGCAAAAAAGTACCAACGGTAGGATACTTTGAAGTTTCGATGAAAAACGGGAAACCAGGATTTTCTTCGGGAAGCATAGACCCTCAATGAATCGTGAGCCCACTCCGGAATCTGACGATTTTCACAAAATGGAATATTTTGGATGAGATTTATGGTTTTTGAGATTCAGAGATGCCTGAGTATCGATGAAGTCATTCAATAACATAGGTTAAGATGAGTTGTAAGTGCTTGGTTTACAAGACGAAATTCTTTTTTAATTGTATAGCTAAAGCTATGGAGTGAAAAAAAGTTGATGTATTGGAAATCAATGACTTGCAAATAATTTAATATTACGTTTTTAAATGACTTCTCTATATGAGGTGATACAGAAAAGCAGAAATGAAAGAAAAGGAAAAGAAAATTGTATTGATAGGAGCAGGTATCATGAGTGCAACGTTGGGTGTGTTACTCAAGAAAGTGATGCCCAGAGCCAAGCTCGTCATATATGAACGATTGGATCGGGTAGGAGCGGAGAGTTCAGATGCGTGGAACAATGCGGGGACAGGACATTCGGCATTTTGCGAGTTAAATTACACTGCTTTTCGAGAAGATGGAAGTGTGGATTTGACCAAGGCATTGAGGATAGCAGAGAGATTTGAGATTTCCAAGCAATTTTGGGCTTATTTCAAAGAGAGAGGACATTTACCTACTAAGCAAGCTTTTATCAATGATATTCCACATATGAGTTTTGTATGGGGCGAAGAGAATGTAAGATTTCTCAAAAGCAGATATTTTGCGATGATAGATTACCCCATATTTGATGATATGGAGTATTCTGAAGATCCAGAACACATTGGTCTCTGGGTACCTCTGATGATGGAAGGACGGTCAAGCAATGCACAGCCCTTGGCTGCAACTCGTATGGATATAGGTACAGATGTCAACTTTGGTGTACTTACAAGGGGTATGATAGCATATCTCGAGACTTGCGACAATATAGAGGTGAACCTAGGTTGTGAGATTCAGGATATCACCAAACTTCAGAGTGGTGGATGGGAGGTAGTATATGAGGTATTGGGATCTGGAGAGCATGAAGTCGAGACTTGTGACTATATTTTTATTGGAGCCGGAGGAGGTGCCATACCCTTGTTAGAGCTTTCCGGTATTCCTGAGGGTCAAGGATATGGGGGATTTCCTGTAAGCGGTCAATTTTTAAAATGCAACAATCCGGAAGTGATATCGAGACACCGGGCCAAAGTGTATGGTAAGGCCGCTGTCGGATCTCCTCCCATGTCGGTACCACACTTGGATACGCGTATCTTGGATGGCCAACGATCCTTATTGTTTGGCCCATATGCAGGTTTTTCAACCAAATTTCTAAAGAATGGATCTTATTTGGATTTACCATTGTCTATAGAGATGCACAATGTATGGCCGATGCTATCTGCGGGTATTCACAATATTTCTCTTACCAAATATCTGATCAGTCAAGTGATACAATCTCCAAGGGATAGATTTGAGATGCTACAGGCATATTATCCCAATGCTGATATTGAAGATTGGCAGCTGATCACTGCGGGACAACGTGTTCAGATCATAAAACGGGACAAAAAAGAAGGTGGTCTATTAAAGTTTGGAACGGAGATCGTCTGTGCTGAGGATGGGACATTGTCCGCATTGTTAGGTGCCTCTCCCGGGGCATCTTCTTCCGTATCGATTATGATTGATGTATTGGCTCAAATGTTTGGTGATAGAATCGCATCTGAAGAGTGGCAGAACAGCTTGCGAGAGTTGATTCCTTCATGGGGTCAGTCACTTATCACCAATGGAGTATTGGTCAAAAAGATCAGAGATCGGACTACTAGGATACTAAAGTTAGATGATTGAGGTAGTGGGGATTTGGAAGTCAAACTAAAAAGCGCGACCAAGATGATTGATCGCGCTATACATCAGATTTATTTTGTCTTTATGCAAAGACCATTACTTCTTGGTAATCCTTACAGCTATTCTTCTATTCTTGGCTCTTCCTTCTGCCGTATCGTTGGAAGCAACGGGGTGTGCTTCACCATAACCTTCTGTTGTCAGCCGACTAGTGGCAACACCTAGATTGACCAAAGCATTTTTGACTGTATTAGCCCTTGCTTCGGACAGTTTTAGATTGGCAGCTGGGTCGCCCGTATTGTCTGTGTAGCCACCTATCTTAAGATTCATTGATGGATAAGCCTTCATGATCTGGGCGATATTGCTCAATTGCTCTTGAGACTTATTAATATCAAGAGAGGCACTGCCCGTGGCAAATGTTATTCTATCAAATTCATACCAAGTGTCCTTGCTCAATACTGATTTGGAGTCGTCCAGAAAATTAAGGAGCTTGGACTCAATACCAAATTCCGGAATATTTAGTTCGATGCCATTGGCAAGTTTGCGCTTAAAAAAGCTACCCAAATCCGCTATTGCACCGGCAGTTGCATCCACTGCATCTCCGACCGCACCGACGGTCGCATTGGCGGCATCACCTACTGCACCTGCTGTTGCGGATGCCGCATCGCCGGCTACATCTACAACTGTTTCTCCGGCTTTCTTGACATCATCACCACAAGCTATCCACGCAAAAAATGCAATTGCTGCCAAGAGCAACAATGGAAGAATCTTCATGAGTATATTGCCCCCAGCTTTGGCAGTATCTGTAGCTACGTCAACGGTTTTTCCCGCTGCTTGACTCACTGTAGCACCAGCGTCTTTCGCTATATCTGATACACTATCCACTACCGCTGCTGCTTTATCTCCAATAGAGTCCGGCATTTCAAATCCGATCACATCTGCTATTTCATTGGGCATAGCAGCAGCAATATTCTTGCGCTGACCTCCTAAAAAGCTCGCTAATCCGGATGCACTCAATCCCTCTTTCATAACCTTCTTGCCCAAGTACCCCATGATCATAGGAGTGACCATGCCCAATAGTGATGAAGTGGAACTTTTTTTAACGCCTGAAAGACTTGATACAACATCTAAAATACCACCGACCTTGTCACCAAAAAGACTGCCCAGTAGGCTTCCTGCGGCATCTTTAGGGTCATTTTTTGCCAGATTGCCTCCACCGATAAGACTACCTAAATTGTCGAGATACTTGGTGTTTTCCTTTTTGTTGATCATGTCAAATATTTGCCCAAAGGCAGAACTATTTGAGGACTTGTTCATGATGCCTCCTAAGATAGTTGGGGCAAGAGCCCCGATGACTTTTCCGATTCCGCTTTCATTTTCTCCTAAAGAGTTGGCTGCTTGTTTTAGAATCTGAGACGAAACGAGTCCTCCCAATTCTGAGATGATGTTAGACATAGTGTTAATTGATTTAAATGTTTACAATAAGAAGTGTCAAACAAGTTAGAATATTGTTGTTCAACAATCATAGGACGTGCTATGATCTTCAAAGTCACACCCTTGTTTTGATATTAAATCACACCTTAAATGCCCTCTTCTGACCTATGCCATACCCAGTCGCTCCATCTTGTAGAACTCTCTGAACGAAATCATCCGATTGCGCTCTTCATCATACAACTTTAGTGTTGTGGTTTTCAAACTATCCCAAAATGTAAGTGTAACGGCATACTTTGTAAAGAGGGGATTGTCATTCAGACACTTTTCTAAGTTGTAATTTGGGATTCGAGCACTCAAATGGTGGATATGATGCAATCCTATATTGCCCGTCAACCATTGAAACACCTTGGGTAACTTATAGTAACTGGCTCCTCTAATCGAGGCTACCAGATAATCCCAATTCTTGCGCCATCTCATATAAGTCTCTTCATGCTGATGCTGTACATAAAAGAACCAAAAAGCTACACAGAAGAAAGACAGAACTAAGAACAATTGTACAAACAAGAATCGCTTCCAACCCAGCAACCATGCCAGTCCTATATACACAGCACCTATCAGTATATTGTTAAATATTTGACTTCTTCTGACTTTGTGCCAGCCTTTTAGATTGATCGTAGGAAATCTATTGGAAATCGCAAAGTAAAATGTAGGAACCACGAAGAACAGTACAAAGGGATGTCTAAATATGCGATATCCCAGACGACCAAAGAAACCTCGACTTTTGTATTCATTGACGGTGATAAAGTTAATATCTCCGATATCGCGTTCTTCCAATTGGCCTGTATGTCCATGATGGTGGTTATGTATCTTAGCCCAATACTTAAAAGGAATGGTGCTAAAGACACTACATACGATACCAATAGCAGTATTCCATCTTTGGGACTTGAGAAACGATTGATGACCACAGTCATGCTGAATGATAAATATCCTTACTAAGAAAAACACATTGATCAACCCAATGCCGATGGTCAACCATATAGACCAATCCAAGCTAAAATACATCAGCACCCATAGAGCCAAATAGGGCAGAAAGGTCGTCAGGATCTGCAACACTGCCTTTTTGGTGTTGGGTACTTGATATTCTTGGATGATTTGCTTCCAGTTTTTTAGCTTTTCGCGAATCTCTTGCTCTATTCGCTCTCTGTTTTCGACATTAAAGGAATCCATATTCATAAGTACAAATATAGGGGACAAAAAGTCTCTGAGCCCAGAATTGAAGATAATATTGTGTTGCCATAAAGCCTAGGGATGTCGATGTATCGATTGATATAGGATAATTTATTTTAATAAAAGTTGCATTGTTACAATGAGGTTTAAACCAAATGTTGTTGTAAGTGTTAATAATTCAATGCCAAAAAACAAATATTTAGCAATTAGTGAATTTTTAGACTTTGACATGGTCATTGGTTCACCATCGTATAAGAGTCTGCTAAAAAGCATATTTCTACAGATGCCACTGTACTTG
>JAJRXG010000388.1 GCA_024276375.1 Bacteroidota bacterium
AAAAACTGTTGACGATGAAGCCGAATTTGTAGCAATTGCTGATGATTTCAATAGGGTAGTTGCGGAATTGGGATATCAAAACATCCGTTACAATTTCTGGAAAGAAACTGGAGATCGGGATGGACAATACAAATACATTTTCGAATCCTCTTGGCCGGATCAAGACACCTATGACAAGGTCCATAAATATGAGAAATTCAAGGTGGTTTGGAAGAAAAACTACTCTAAATGGCTAAAGATGATAGAGGAGGATATCTATAACAGATATATTCCTTTGAATTAGGTTTAATGTCTATAATCCAAAAAGTATCGCTATGTTTTTTCAGCGATTGGGTTCATCAACTTTATGTAAGAATACTAGGAGACAATGCTTAATTGTTGTTGGAGTCTTGCGAGATCCCTAATCAGCAATCTTTTGCGATTAAAGGTCAGAATGTTATGGCTCTTTAAATCATTGAGAACCGTCGTAACTGTCTGTCTAGACGTGGCAGTGAGGTTGGCAATCTCTTGGTGGGTTAAAAATTTTCTTACGACCCATTCATATCCTACTCTTTCTCCTTTATTCTTTCTGATTTCAAGCAAAAACTCGATAATTCTACTCCTACTATCTTTAAAAACGAGAGATTCTAGTCTTTTTTCGATTGCCAATGCCCTGTTTCCGATGAGGTTCATTATAAAGATATAAAGCTGGCTGTGCTCCCGAAATAGGGTTTTCATTTTATCCTTAGACATAATACATACTTCTGTTTCTTCTAGGGCTTGAGCATAATCCCGCCGTTGGCTTTGACCTATAAGGACTTTCTCTCCAAATATTTCTCCCGGTCCAAGTATAGCTTTGGTCACTGATTTATAATCGTGGTTTTCTGTTCCTATTTTTATTCTCCCTTTTGTAATGTAGTAGATCTTATCTGCATTGTCCTTTTGTTTGAAAATAAAATCATGTTTCCGATATATCACATGCTTTGGGCCGTGTGTTTTGCTTCCTATCTTTTTCGGACAAAAGACCCCTTGTGCATCAATATTCTCTAGATACCAAATATCTGAAACAGACATAACCTTTACATAGTTAAATGATCCTTAAGCTATCTTACTAAAAATAAATAGAATAAGATTATGTTCATTCTCAAATCTTTGGTTCACTTAAAATAAAAGAAAGAAACAGTCAAACAAAATTACATTAGTTTTTATCATCATGTGTAATTGGCACATTTTGTGCAGGTTAAGAGAAAAACAAACCTTTTTTCTCTCTTGACACGTCGTTTGATATACAGAACCTGTTTTTTATCGCTCTACATCTTGGGGCTTGCGTCGGGTATCTTGAATCTTGCAGCGCAGTGTCCGGACAACAGATGGGATGCCTCTGTTGCGGGCAAAACCTATGTGAGCGATCTCGGAGCAAAGGCCTACTATGGCAACTATACCAACCTCCTAAACGCCCAACATGTCAACGATGGTAGGCTCTATTTTTTTGGCAACATAACCAATAATGGGTATTATGGAGATGGGTTCGGTTATGAATATCTAAAGTCATGTGACAATCAACGCACTACACTTTCAGGATCAGGTGGAACAGAATTTAACATTGTCGAGATAGACAATCCGGGTGGCATCAATATAGCACAAAATATAAAAGTCAAAAACTCCTTGGTTTTTAAACAAGGGATTCTTCATACACAACGAGCTGAAGCTTCACACCGTATCACCTTTTATGAAGAGGCCAGTTATCGTCTTGCCGCTGATGATAAACACATCAATGGTAGAGTGGCCAAACAAGGACAAGGTATATTCACATTTCCTACAGGAGATGGGGATCATCTATCTCCCGTAAAAGTCTCTGGGACGGGAACATTTGATTTTTTTGTTGCGACATATTATTCTTTGAATCTGAGTATTGTAGATTGGGCCGTAGGGGGTAGTTTTCCCGCGGAGAAGGTTGCTTTAGATGTATATCGCGTACAAGACAAGGAGTATTGGACATTAAAAGGAGCCTCCTTGACTCCGATCACCCTTACATGGACACAATATAGCGAGATTGACAACTTAACACAGGATCCCAAGAATCTTATAGTCGTAGGTTGGGACGGGGATAAGTGGGTAAACTTGGGTAATACTGCGACAAGTGCATTCCTTGGAACGGGTACTGTTACTTCTGAATTGGTCTTGCCCAATCAATATAGTGCTTTTACATTTGGTGTTGCAGATACCGATGCAGACGGATATGTTGATGAAGAGGATCCAGACCCCTTGGATCCTTGTAATCCCGACCCCTCATCTGAATATTGTCAACAACGCATCTGTTTAGAAGTCGATATTGAGGTTTTTCTTGAGGGGGCATTAATAGACGGAGGAATCGGAATTTTTGATTCTGAGATGAAGACCCGACTTAACTACTTCGGATATTTGCCTGGCCAAAAACCAAGAACCTTATTGGGTCAGGCAACGGCTTCGGGGCAGCCCTATGGGTTGGCTCCTTGGAATTATCTCGGAAGTGAAGGTCAAAATATCGGTTCTATCGATCCATTGTATATCCCATATGCCGAAAATGTCGTGGATTGGGTGCTGGTAAGCTTGCGAACAACTGAATTTAACAACTCTACGGTTTGTAAGAAAGCGGCTCTTGTCCTTACAGACGGTAGTGTCGTAATGACCGAGTTTTTTGACTGCTGCGATATGGATCAACAGGAGTACTACATCGTTATAGAACACCGCAACCACCTTCCTGTTATGACACCAACACCCATACCAATCGTTGATGGTATATTGTCTTTTGATTTTAGATCTCAACAGTCTTTTACCAAACTTTTGGGTCGTGGACAAAAGGAAGTGCTTCCGGGAGTTTTTGCAATGTACGGAGGCAATGGAGATCAAGATCTCGGTTCTGAATCACCAAAAGACATTAACACCAATGATTTTTCTCGTTGGACTGAAGACAATGGAAAACATTCTGGCTACTACTTCCGGGATTTTGATCTGAATGGTGATGTCAACGTACATGATCAAGCGCTATGGCTGCAGAACAATGGTATCTTTACGGATGTTGATTTATAACAACATGGAGATCTAGGTTTTCTCGTGCTTGATGTTATCTGTTAGGAGCTGTATCTTCGCCGTGTATTTTATAATCCCCCAGAATTCGTTCATTGAACATTAAAAATGAATGACATGACTCAAATCAGCTTTAGGAGGAGATATTTTTCTTCCCAACTATTTTTGCTCTTTCTCCTTTTTTGGGGCTTGAACCAAACGCGTGC
>JAJRXG010000389.1 GCA_024276375.1 Bacteroidota bacterium
AACAAGAAGGTAGGACTACCTGCCAGATAGTGACCTTGTAGGGCAATATACATAGACCCCAAAGGACGCCAACGCAGACTTAAACCCCAAAGTGCAAATTCTTGCATATACACTTGATGTGCATTGAGGCCGATCATTTCTACGCTTGCATTATTGCGATTTTCCAAGCCTCCGATACGATAATTGTTGGTCAATGTTTCTTTAGATTTCCACCCCGCACTGAAAGTTCCCTCACCGACCAATCTATCTGCGATGGTCAAGTAAGTGGCCAACTTGATGTCTGCGGATACATAAGATTGATCCTCGGGAATAAAGAGTTCACTAGACCGTCCAGCTTCTACGCTTCCCGTCAAATAATTGTAGTAGATCAATCGCGATTGCAGGTCAATTCCTTCACTAGCCAAGTAATGTGCATCGGTTGTTTGGTAAGAAAGCGTCAGACCCAAGATTCCATCTAGGCGTTGATATTCAGAAAAATCATCTACAGAGGCCTCGCGGGCTTCCAGCGAAAAGTGCTCCATACCAATGTATCCGTTCAACAGAATATCATTGTTTGGTTCGTAACCTACACCCAATTGTACAAATGTATTAATCTCCCTATTTCGATCAATTATTTCTTGGTCGAGGTACAAGTTTTGCTTGTACTTATGACTTTGAAGAAGAAGTGTTAAAAGATAATCTTTTTTTCTCCCTAGGCGATATTTGTAATCTATTCGTGCTCCCCAATTTTCTGAAACCCTCGCCGTGGTATAAAGGACAGATGGTGACGAAAGAACATTGCGCAACTCATTGGTGAGCACAAAGGAAGTGCTCGTTGTCGGCTGGTAGTTTAGCCCTATCGAGAAGGTATTGACTCTACGAGGACGCGCCAGAATATCCATCAACTGGCCACCATGGGCGTCATTCTTAAAGGTATAGTTGATGTTTTCAAAGTGTTTGGTTCCAAAGATTCTGGATATCCCGGATTGAATCGACTTAAAGGATACTGACCTAGATGATCGACTCAATGCCTCACCATACTTAAAGCGAGCCAAATCATCAAAAGGCGACTCAATCAATGGAAATCTTGTTCTTGAAAGAGAGATTGCCTCCGGAACACGTAAGGCCTTGGGAGTCCGAGTATTATAAGCATTCAAAATAGCCTTCAGGCTATCAAGTGCATGAGCTTTGTCTCTTGCCGCCCTATATCCCTTGTCTATCAACTCATCATAAAGATCAAATCCAAACGAGGGCATATCCTTGACATCCGGTTCAATCAGGATATCGACTTTCTTTTTTTGTTCTTCACTATCCAATATACCCATCATAAATGCGGATTGGCTCAGGATATCAACGAGAGAATTGAGCTTTTCTCTTTTTTCCAACTTGGATCCGACATATACTCCGATCACTATATCTGCTCCCATATCCCGAACCTCTTGAACGGGAAAATTCCTCCTCAACCCACCATCTACCAACAGATGTTCTCTGCTTTCTACCGGAGCAAATACTGAAGGTATTGCCATACTTGACCTTACGGCATTGCCGAGATATCCCTTGTCGATGACAACGATCTCACCAGTCTCTATATCTACAGCTGTACATTTGAACGGATAAGGCAATCGACTAAAATCACTAATCTCATGAGCCGAACGAAACATATAATTGAGGTTTAAATCCAGCTTCTGACTATTGAAAAAACCTTGGGGCAGACTCAATGATCCATTTTTCCACACAAGAGACACCAAGTACCGGTTGTGATATTGTTTTTCGGATGGGGCGACTTCATTGAGCGGTACATCCGTCGCTAGAAGTTCTTCCCAATTTTGATCGGCTGTTATAGAGGCTATCTCGTCTGCTGACAATCCTGTTGACAGAAGTCCTCCAATAATACTGCCCATACTAGTTCCGGTGATATAATCTATATGTATATCGTGTTGCTCCAAGTACTTGATAACTCCGATATGAGACAATCCATGAGCAGATCCTCCACTCAACACCAATCCCACTTTCGGGCGCCCATCGTTTTG
>JAJRXG010000390.1 GCA_024276375.1 Bacteroidota bacterium
ATGTCGATGAACTCAATATCCAAGAAGTAGAGCTCAAAGTGTATTTTAAAATCGGATCCGAGGTGAGTTACTTCTATGATGATGCGCACAACGGTTATGAATATGAAGAAGGAGATTTTAGATATTCCACATTTAGATATCGTGGGACAGGAGTTCAGATTGTGATCTCCCAAGATGTTGAAGGGTCATATAGGCCGAGTTATGAAACTTATCATATCAATGTGATAGGATTGCCGGATGATAGCAGAAAGATGATGGTAGATGGTGAGGAGATTTCGGGAACGTCTGTACCTATTGGTTTTAAAGAGGTAGTAATTGAGTGGTAAATGAGCATGGTAGAATGGTTAAACTTCGTTTGGACAGATATCTATGGATGAGAAAAAAAGGTAGTCACAAGACTACTTTTCTGCCAGTCCCTCGGTAAACAACCGGGCTAAGAAAGTAGCCATTTGTTCATTGGAGACAGCGAGGCCGGTATCTTGAATGTTGAGAAATAACTCGGAGGCAGTACCTACAATGACATGACCGAGCATCTGTAGATGTACATCATCATCAAATTTCTGAAAATCCGGTAGTTTCTTTAGTTCTTGCTGCAAATCCTCGGTCAGCCGCAGAATACTATTGCTGCCATATGATATGCTTCGAATGTAAGCTTGGTTTTTGCGGTGAAATTCAATCATCTCATCTTGGGAAACAAAGTCAAAATACGATAGAAATGAAGTGTAGAGAAAATCGTAAATGGTGGTGCAATCCTGCCGAGCTTCTTGAATGACCATTTGGACATCGATCGTTTTTTGAACAATCACAGCATTGAAAATATCTTTGACATCTGCATAGTAATTGTAGAAAGTGCCTCTGCCGATACCACACCTTGTTACAATATCAGCGACTGTCGTATGTTCATATCCTTTGGTGGAAAACAGCCGTCGAGCCTCTTCGAGTAAGCCCTTCCGAATAGATGATTTGTTATTCTCTCTTTTGCCCATATTTTATTGCATGAAATTGCCGGATTAAATCAAAAATGATGTGTAAAATACTAAAAAGTGATACAATGTCACTTTTTTACTTATCTTTAACTCGGTTGTTTTGAACGCAGCGACTGGGAGTTGCTACTCAATCCTCATTGAGTAGGGAAGTAGTCTCGTTGGTCAGAGCACCCAAAATACAACCATGCAAATCTCAACTATTCTTTAGTATTTTAAAAAATCAAATTAAAATTTCAACAACATGCAAGATACAACTACAAAGACGGCAACTACGGATACATCTATACAGAGATTGGAAAGAGTTTTTCAACTTCAGAAACAAGCATTTTTAAAAAACCCCTATCCATCTGCACAGGAGCGGATAGAGTTGATGGGGCGTGTACCGGGTATGTTGAAAAAGTATCGACAGGAGATTTTGGAAGCCTTAGATCAAGATTTTTGCGGTCATTCGAGAGAGCAGGGAGATCTTCTGGAGATCATTGGTATGTTTGATCGTGCCAAATACAATATGGACAACGTCAAGAAATGGATGAAGCCTACCTCCAAAAGTGGCAATCCAATCACTTTGGGAAGTGCCAAGGTATATTTAAAATATCATCCTAAAGGTGTCATCGGAAATATGGTATCGTGGAATTTTCCATTTGATATAGCCATAGGGCCGATGTTGGATCAATTGGGTGCCGGCAACAGAGTAATTATTAAGCCCTCTGACCTCGCTCCAGCGTGTGGGGCGGTATTGGAAAAAATGATCGCTGAGACATTTGACGAGGATCAAGTAGCCGTCGTCAATGGAGGTATAGAACTAGCCAAGTTTTTTCCGACTTTGCCTTGGGATCATCTGATATATACGGGCAGTGGAAAAATCGGCAGATTGATCATGAAAGCTGCCGCTGAAAATCTTGTACCTGTTACGTTGGAACTCGGAGGAAAAAGCCCGGTGATATTAGACAAGGATTCAGTCAACGAGGAAACCTTTGCAGAAATAGCCGGTATTAAAGCTATCAAAAGAGGACAAATGTGCGTCACTGCAGATTATTGTATGGTGCATGAATCTCAACTCAATGCTTTTCGTGATGGCATCGTACAGTATTTTAAAGAACACTTTACCAAGGATAACGGGGCATCATATTGCTGTGGTATCATAAGCAATCGTCATATTAGCCGACTCGAGAGTTTGTTGGAGGAGGCGCGCAAAGCAGGCGTCGAAGTGATACAGATCGGTAGCGATCTGAAGGAAGGAGAACGCAATATGCCGTTTTACATAGTCGTGAATCCTCCTAGTGATATCGAGCTGATGCAGGATGAGATTTTTGGTCCTATTCTGCCTATTGTTACGTACAAATCAACTCAAGATATTATTGACTTTGTCAATCGAGGTGATAGCCCCTTGGGTCTTTATGTATATTCCAAAGATCAGAATTTTATAGACCAAATCACCGGAAAAATACCATCCGGAGGTGTATCTGTCAATTTTATGGCATTCCAAGCCAGTCAACCATCGCTTCCTTTTGGTGGGGTAGGTGGAAGTGGTATGGGAGTACATCACGGTATTGAAGGCTTTAGAGAGTTTTCCAATCCTCGGGGATTTTTTGTCAAGGGCAAGGGCGGAACGCTCAATTCAATCCTTCCTCCTTACGGCAAAGACACAACACATCTGATCAATGAAGTGGCCTACGCCAGTCTGGGCAAACAATTGAAATTTGCCCTTCAGACCTTACCTAAGAACCTGATGGCTAGGATGTTTAAGTAGCAATAGGTCGTTAGTACCCAATGATGGTATGGAAACAAACCGTACATAGGTTATGGTTGATGCTCATTGGTGGATACAAGGATTATTTAACTCGTCGGCCGTGTTTGATGACCATATCTACTTCGGCAAGTAGATTGATCCATCGCAGGACATCGCCTTTAACGGCGATGATATCTGCATACTTGCCTTCGCTCACCGTGCCGTAGTCATGATCCACGCCAAGTGATTTGGCAGGCCAGTAGGTAGCCGCCTTGATAGCATACAACGCATCCAATCCAAATTCATTGACCCAGACATCTAGCTCGTTCCAAGTGGATTGGCAGTGAAACTTCATAGGAATGCCACTATCCGTCCCGATCAGCAATACGACACCCGCATCTGCGAGTTGCTTTACCTTGCGCTCCAATGTAGGTTTTCTTATCGAAGTCAATTGAAAATAAGGCAGCCGACCGGGATATCGGATCGACTGTTGTATATCGGCAATGGTCTCTTCTGAGAGTCCTAGATGCCAACAGTCATTGTCGAGTTTTTCCGGGTGATCCCGGACGTATTCATAATTGTACAATCCCTCTACCGTCGGAGTCCAGTATAACGGACCCAAGTTCATCTGTGCTGTACGTTCTTTTATCATATCCATGATATCTGCCGGATATGCGGGAGCAGAAGACAGCCCCGTATGTTCAAAACAATCCACGCCGGCTTTGAGTCCTTGGCGGATTTCCTCAGGGCGATGGCTGTGTGCTACAACGGTGAGATTATGAAGATGTGCTTCATCAACAATGGCTCGGACTTCGGACATCTCCATTTGATCTTGATCGATGAGTTTGATACAATCCACACCGGCTTCCGCCAATCTGCGCACCTTGGCACGAGCGTCTGCTTCTCCGGATATCCCCCATCTAAATGCTTCGGTACCCGGATAGGGTCTGTGCTGTAGGAATGGCCCCGACATGTACATGGTAGGTCCCGGTAACTCACCCCTATTGATGCGGTCACGTACCGTGATACTGGCTTCCAAGGGAGCTCCGAGATCTCTAGCGCTTGTGATGCCTGCCATCAAAAGTTGTTGTGCCGAAGCAGGCATGATTTCCGATATCAGCTTGTCAGCGTATGCCGTATCCCAATGGGCATAATCGGCATGTCCGTTGATCATCAGGTGTACGTGCATATCCCAGAGTCCGGGTAGTACACTCATCCCCTCTGTTGAAATAGTCTCATATCCATTGGGCACCGTAACATTGCCTTGATGTCCGACCCTGACAATGCGCTCTCCCTCAATAAGTATAACACTATTTTGCAATGGTACACCACCATATCCGTCTATAAGCGTCCCTCCCACCAATGCGATATTTTGGCTGGACAATGATTGATAAAAAAGCATCATTATCAAAATAAGATAAAGGTATTTTATCAAGGCGTTAGAATTGTCCATCAGGCAATATATTGGTTGCGACTAAGGTAGGGAGCTTTTGAGAGAAGCCTTAATATCACAAGCATCAAAATAACATTTTTATAGAAGGTGTTGATATAAGATAATACGTTACTATTCAGGTAGGCGTCATTTTGGCTAAAAAAAGCACCCTCCTGAATAGTAACGATAATACAATTTTAAAAATAAATATGATTATCTGCAAGGCGTGACTGACCCGAGTCTTTCCACCCTATGATCATATACCGAGCTAGGTCTTGCGCTTCTTTTTCTTGGCAGCGGGAAATAGTACATTGTTGAGTATCAAGCGGTATCCCGGAGATCGGGGATGCAGATTGAGATCTGTCTCCGGATCTGCAACATAATGTCGATAATCTTCGGGGTCATGCCCTCCAAAAAATGTCCAAGTGCCATAGCCAAATGTGCCATGTAGATATCGCGCCTCGTTGACACTCTTGTTCTCTCCTAAAACCAATACATCAGACTTGATATAGCGCTTGTCATAAGCAGTGGTTTGACCCATGAATCCCTTGACTGTACGAGTATGATTTTGAGTGAGCATGGTTGGAACAACATCCCATTTGGCGGAAAAATCAAAGAGTGTGAAGTAATCCACTTCTGGTGTTACGTTGCGTTTGGTCGGAGACATATCGATCTGCGAATACTCGTATTCCATGGGATTTTTTACAAGTTGAAAGTCCTTAAAGGCCAAGCACTGCGTATAATCCAACTTCTCTTGACAATCCGGATCCATAGGGTCACCATCGTAGATCTTAGCACAAATATCTGTCCCCGCTGCTGCCAAGGCAATGTCATACGTATCCGTTGCACTACACATGGCAAACATAAATCCCCCTCCCTCGACAAAGTCTTTAATCGCTTGAACCACCGATAGTTTGAGCTTGGAGACCTTCTGAAAACCCAAGCTCTGGGCGATCTCTTCCATGCGTCTTTGATTCTCTTGATACCACAACTGCGTATGATAACTTCTGTAGAACTTACCATACTGACCCGTAAAATCCTCATGATGCAAATGCAACCAATCATATTGAGCCAGCTTTCCTTCAAGGACATCCCTGTCATAAACCTTGTCATATGGTATCTCTGCATACGTCAACACCATTGTTACGGCGTCGTCCCACGGTTGAATCTGTTCACCTCTTTGATTAAAGTTGGGGGTATAAACAGCAATCTTGGGTGCCTTCTCCAGTTTGATAACAGATTGATTGACCTCCGGATGGTTTATCTTTTCTCGGATGGCTGCAAACTGTGCATTGGGGATCACACGATAGGTGATATCCCTGATCTTACACTCCTTCTCAAGTGTCGGAGTATGCTCAAAGGCAAAACTCCCTCCTTCATAGTTGAGTAACCAATAAGCTTCAAACCCTAGATCTAGTACATAGTATGTCATCCCATATGCTTTGAGATGGCTGCGTTGTGTTTCAGCATCCATAGGGACAAAAATGTAAGACGCCATCAATGGAAATCCATAAATCGCAATGGCCAAAGAGATCAAAAATCTACGCATAAGTCTAAATTGTAGGTATCAGAACGAAAAATCCTGACAAATTGTACGATTCTTAAATGATTTCCGGTCTTCATCCGTTCATAATATTAGCATCTTTGTGAATCTTTTAAGAAAAAGAATGTACCTAAACCAATAATCTATGTTAAATGCACATTATACAACCGCACTTAACTACATATTGGGGTTAAGAAACATTCAGTGAGCTAACGAATCAGGTGGAACAAATCACACTGCAATACTCCAATTGGACGCTTTTAATATGCCTAATAGCAGGTCTATTTTACGGATTGCTATTGTATTATAAGAGCCGTCACTATCAAAACAAATCCCGGTGGTTAACACCACTGTTGGGTATGCTTCGGTTTTTTACAGTTGCTACAATAGTATTTCTATTGCTAAAACCGCTAATCAAAAAAATAGAAGAGAATGCCAAAACGCCCATCATTGCATTGATGATTGACAATAGCAAGTCTATGGCATCAAAATCAATCGCAGCACGCCAAGGCGCCCTTCCTACTGTTATCCAACCGCTCTACGAACAACTCGCTCAAAGCTATCAGGTAGATCTCTACCAAATAGACCAAGATATCCGACAGATCGAAGCCATTGACAGCATGAAGATAGACGGAAGCATCACCAACCTAAGTCATGCAGTCGAATATATCAGCGAAATCTACGAGGGAGAAAACCTAGGAGCTGTCCTTCTTATAAGCGACGGTATATACAATGAAGGGAAAAACCCCCTTTATGCTCAGTACACACGCAAGTCGCCTATATACACGATCGCTTGGGGAGATACAACACGTCGTAAGGATGTAGTTCTAAAGCAAGTATTGTATAATTCAGTTGCGTTTCTCAATGACGAAATGATTACGGAAGTTGATGTCCAAAGCTTTAATACAAGTGGAGATCATGTCGAGTTGACCGTTCAGAAGATTTCCAATACGGGATCCCCGATCCTTTACAGGAAAAAAATGGTGCTCTCCGATCCTCAATCATTGCTCATCGAAAATGTCACACTTGCCTTGACGGATGTCGGTGTCAACCATTTTAGGTATGCTGTTAGCCCTCTCAATGGCGAAACCAATAAAGCCAATAATGTTAAAGATGTATATATTGATGTATTGGATGCTCGATTGAAGATTGCTATCGTAGCAGCAGCCCCGCATCCGGATATAGCTACTTTAAAACAAATACTGGAGCGCAACAAAAATTACGAAGTCCAAATATTTTTACAAAATCCAAGTTCCTCGGAACTCAATCAACTCGACTTGATCATCTTTCATGAGTTGCCGAGTCAACAGACAGACATGACGGGTATCATTGATCATATGAACCGTAACAAGATCCCCCGAATGTTCATCCTGAGTGCTGGAACAAATCTAGACGCATTTACTGAGATACAAGATCAAGCGATGATCTCATCGGGCAATGGAAGTGTCAATAACGCCCAAGCTATTGTACAGGGTGATTTCAGTAGCTTTACACTATCTCCACAACTCAAAGACATCCTGCCGAGCTTTCCACCTCTAAGTGCTCCTTTTGGCGAGTATAAATTAAAGGCCGGAGTTCAAGTATTGTTAAAACAGCGTATCGGCAATGTCGAAACGGACTTTCCCTTGCTTGCTTTCTCCGATCAAAATAGAATCAAAACAACCTTCTTGTTTGGTACTGATCTCTGGCGCTGGAAGTTATATGAATACGCTCAATATGACCAAATTGAACTATTGTCTGAGCTGCTCGAAAAGACAATCATGTACACAACCACTAAAGAAGATAAGCGCAAATTCAGAGTATATAGTGATAAAAAAATCTATGCTGAAAGTGAGGCTATTTCCTTAAGTGCGGAGTTGTACAACAGCAGTTATGAGTTAATCAACGCGCCCGATGTCTTTATGACCTTGACCAATGAAGATGGAACGGATTATCCGTTTACTTTTTCCAAAAAAGACAAGACATATCTTTTGAATGCCGGGAGACTGCCCCGTGGCCGTTATACATATCTCGCTACTACTTCATTCAACGGTGAGCAGTACGAGGCTGTTGGAGGATTTAGTATCCGAGAAACCCAACTTGAGCTTTATGATTTACAGGCCAAACACAATGTGCTTTACGCCTTGACGCAAAAGTATGGTGGCAAGATGTACTATCCCGATCAGATAGATCAACTCGCTGATGAGATCAATAATAATGATCACATAAAACCCATTATTTATCAAAACGTCATTTCCCGGCCATTGCTGAATCAAAGTTGGATATTGGCTCTATTAGTATCCTTCCTTACACTCGAATGGATACTCCGTAGATATTTTGGCAACTTATAATACTTAAGGAAGTAGGCTATAATGATATGTGTATGTCTGGCATATCTGAAATACAAGTAATATACCTATTGTGCCGTAGTTCTGCGCGAAAGATCTCCTAAGGAAACAAAAAAAGCTGGTCATGATATCAGATGACCAGCTTTTGTAAATCCCATGAACATAATTCTTGAAGCCTTCTCCAAAAAGGCTTACCGTCGATACTCCTCCGACATATATACTTAACTCAATTTAACTTTTCAATTTGGGTGTCCAAGGCACTTTTTGCTTATAGTTAATAGAAAGTTGCACAACTTTTTATGTGCAACTATCTATTAACGTTATAATCCCATGAACATATTCGAATTAATGCTTGCAACTCGTTAGCCGCTTCTGTGATTAATTCATAATACAAGTATCGGGAATAGATAAGCTGATACCAAAGACAAAATTTATTCATTATTCTATCCAAAACATTATCAATAAAATCTTACATACTGATAATGAGGCATTTATATCAAATATCATAAATATATAATTACATATATTGATTTTTAAGTATTTTATTTTGGCAAAAAAAGTTACTATTTTTTGTCAAATGAGCCTAAAACGGGAAGAAAAAACGGTCATTCCGGAAGGTTTAGGGATTCTTAATCGACTAAAAGAAGATTATTGAATCACTTTGGCGGGTTTCCAAAAGCGAAAATAACCTGACGGACTGTGATCTAATCTACCTTAAAAATAACACGCTGACATACCCTATGATGTGGGGATCGCTGTGAGTCCGTATGTAGGTGATATATCCTATGTCTATATATCTCAGAGATGCTATCTATCGTGTCATAACTTTGTTTCCTTATATATTTGGTGTTCGACCAAAATATCGGCAACTGGGACAGGGTGCAAACCATGCTCCACTGGATACTTAATGAGAGGTCTATGATTTTTGGGATTTAATACCATCCATAATACTTTTTACGATCTTCTTCACTTGAGCGCTAAAGTCTTTTTGCATGATCCAATGATAGTAGTTCTGATCCCTGCGAAACACATCCGCTACTCTCTGCTTATTGTACTTCCCAAAATTAAATATGATATCGCCCTTGGCATCTCGTCTCAATCTCTGGGTGTAATCTACAATCGAATAGTCTGATAAAAATGAATGCAGTGCTTCCATATCATTTTTGATCGGAGCCTTGGTTACAAATCCGTCTCCATCTACATAATCCACACCTTCATACTTTTTTAGTTGTCCTGCCAGCACTTCTACGGTAGCTCTAACATCAGCCAAGGCATCGTGGGCATCTACCAACTCCTTACCACAAAACACTTTATAGGCTGCCTTGAGTGTCCGAGGCTCCATCTTGTAAAAGATCTTCTGTACATCAATGCTGCGCCGTTCCTCCGGCTTGAGATCAAATCCATGGCGATACAGCTCCTCTGTCAACATCGGTAAATCAAAACGATCACTATTATACCCGGATAAATCCGCATCTCCAATAAAGTCGTAAATCTGCTTTGCTACGGCACCAAACTTCGGTTGATCCCGAATATCGTCAGGCGTAATCCCATGAACTGACATCGCTTCTGCACTTATAGGAATCCCGGGATTGACCAACAACGCCAACTCTTCAGGAGAGCGACCGTCTTTGAAGTATTTTATGAGAGCGATCTGTATGATGCGATCTTGGATTACATTGAGACCCGTAGATTCAATGTCAAAGAATACGATATCCCGATCAAGGTTAAATTTGGCCGGAAGTTGAGTTGAATCGTCCTTAGGGTTCATAGGTGTACTGAATAAATCCATCTGTATAGTAGGTTGAAATGGTGCCGTCTTCATTGCCTGCCAGAAAACAAGCTTCGGTACCATCTATTTCGGTGATAAATGTACGTGCTTTATTCAAGCCCATTGCCATACATGCCGTAGCAATTGCATCTGCATCTATACAATCCTTACTCAAAACACTGATCGACAACAATCTGTCCTGAAAAGGATATCCGGATTTGGGGTTGATACTGTGGCCATACTTGGCTCCATTCACCTCGTGATAATTTCTATAATTGCCCGAGGTCGCCAAGGATATGTCTGAGAGCCGTAAATATACCATCACATCCTGCAACCCAGCATCGTACGTAGGGATATTGATACCTATAGTCCATGGCTTTCCTTTGGAATTTACTCCACGAGCACGCAACTCGCCACCTATATCAACGAGATAATTTGTCGCCTTCAATTGATCGCCGACATATGCTCCTACCATATCCACAGCATATCCTTTGGCCAATGCACTAAAATCCAATTGTTGCCTGTGATCCAACTTTGTCAATATTTCATGCTCTATCTCAAAACTCCACTTATCCAAACCTACTATCGTCATGATACTATCTACCCGACTGCTGTCCATTGATACTACCGCACGCTTGGGTGTATATCCGAACCCCCAATAATTGACCAATGGCATGACACTCGGATCAAAATACCCATCAGATCGTCCATGCCAATACCATGCTCTCTCTATATTGGTCTTAAAATGTGCCGGCATATCTGAGACACTACCTGATGCTGACATATTGACCTTGGAGATATACGCATCAGGATCATAAGTACTTACAGCTCTGTTTATGTCCGATAGGATCCGTTCTATCCCCTTTTGTGCCTTACTTTTTGAAACATCACCACCATATATAACTCTGTAGTATGTACCCATCGTACTTCCTTCAATCTTAGTATAAGTATCTCGCTGTACATCTCGATTGTGACAAGAAGTCCAAAACAAAGCTATATACCAAAACCCAAAAAGAAATTGGGCGGTTTTTACTAGAGTACTGATTTTCATCACATTATCCCAAAATTTCGATTTTGGCATCACTCGCTTCTTTTGTTGCATTGTGCAATTGTATTGGCTTAGACTTTTTGCGCAAGCGCATATTCAAAAACTCTACCAGCAACGAAAAAGCGATGGCAAAATATAAATATCCCTTAGGCACAGCACCTACCGTCGAATCAAAAATCCTTAAATCCGCCATGTGTGCTCCCTCAATAATCAACATAAAACCTATGAGTATCAGAAAGGCGAGTCCCAACATTTGGATCGTCGGATGTTCGTTGACAAAATTGCCGATAGGGTTGGCAAATACCATCATGATAACAATGGATATGACAACCGATATGATCATTATCAACAGTGCTCCCTGAAGTCCATTGGTCATACCCACTGCAGTCAATATACTGTCAAAAGAAAAAACAATGTTGATCAATGTAATCTGTACAATCGCCGAAGACAAGGATGATACTGGCTTCTTTTTGCCCGATGCACCATGGGGATCGTATTCCAATTTGTGGTGGATCTCGGAGACACTCTTATACAGAAGAAAAACGCCCCCCAAAACCAATATGATACTTTGTCCCGAAAATCCCCCGCTCAAGTACACCAGATCAAATGAGAGCCAAGGCTCGTTCATAGCAATGAGGATAGATATACCAAAGATCAGAACAATACGCATAAACATAGCGAGGAACAATCCGATGTTGGTCGCTTTCTTTCTAAGATGTTGTGGCAACTTTCCCGCTGCTATCGAGATGAAGATGATGTTGTCAACGCCCAAAACAATCTCCAGAAATGTCAATGTCAGGAGCCCTATCCAAACTCCTGAACTGCCCCAATCGGGCATTTCAAACAACAATTGAATAAACATGGTAATCTGTTTTTACTATTTCTTTTCAGTATCTAAATCTTGATGCAGACCAAATCCAATCTTCGAGGATTGATGTCCGGGTTGATCATCGTCATAGTTTTCCCATTCTATCAATTCTTTGAAGAACTGGTCAAAATTGTCTAAAATTAAGTTCTCATTGATTTCGGGCGGTGTATAAATACCCAACATTTTAGGTTCCTTGGGTTGCATCAATCCCTCGATAACAGGATACGTCATCCAAGCCTGTATCTTCCCGTTAAACAGCTGAGTATAAATCAATGAGCCCTTGTCCTTAATAATGTTTCTTTTGGTATCATCATCTATGTTCTCAGCTATTCCGCTGATAGATTTGCCGAGAGAAATCGTTATTGACTCGAGGTTTTCAAATCTTTCTTCCACTTCTATATGTGCGGATACACCTGTATGTTTTAATATGTCTGCTGATGTGGACTCTATAAAGTTCTTAATTTTCTCGTCCCAAGCATCGCGAAATGTTACCACTTGATCCAAGATCCTAAGATACTTGTCCGCTCTCTTTCTAATTGCTGTATATTTTTCCATTTTTGCTTTATCGCATTGTTAGTCAGTTCCTTATAAGTTATTTTTTTCGATCAACTGAGCATCTTGCGACATGAGCAAAAGCCCATTGATGGTTAAATCCCGATCGATCAATTCAAACATTTCCTGGACTTCCGCCATAACAAAAGACAGGCCACCTGTAGCAATAGCATTGTACGGTGCTTGGACTTCAGAACGAATTTTGCTTAACATTTCACGCACCATACCGACATAACCCCATAGAATACCTGCTTGGATAGCATGAGTTGTATTCATCCCAAGTACCGAATCCGGAAGATCCAACGGGATCTCCGGCAATTGAGCTGTATTGGAGTTCAGGGCTTTCATGGCTGTTTTGATGCCGGGGGCAATGGCGACCCCTTTGATGATTCCCTTTTCACCTATCGTCGTAAATGTCAATGCTGTCCCAAAATCCACTATGATACAAGCACTCCCATGCTTCTTATAAGCACAATATGCATTGGCGACGATATCGGTACCCATCTCATATGGTCTCGGCACCTCATAATCCAACAACTCGTAAAGTGAGGGTTCGACAACGCGTACTTCATGTTGGAAATGTGCTTCGAGCACGTCGATGAAAATCTGCTTGAGAGCGGGTACGACTGTACTGAGTATAACACCTTTGACCGCATCAATATGAACATTTGATTCCAGTATTTTGGAGGCTAGTTCAACATTATAAAAGACACTGGCTTCTTCTTTCTGTATAGTCGGTATTCGCCAAATATGCTGCCAGATACCACCTCCGTTTATCCCTATTACGATGCTACTATTACCGATATCTACTACAACTTGCACTGTGTTAACTTATCATACGGTTTAATGAAAAATAAGATTTGATGCCTTGCAATGAAGAGGGTATCTCTGTTGTGTCAATGTCCGCTTGAACAATCCTAAAGAGCGTTCTCCAATGTTCATGAGTCGCTTTAATCACATCGTTCATACTCATACGGGGATCGTAAATGTGTATCGGTTCTGACTTGGCTCCATTGATCTCAAGCAATTTAAAACGACCGGATTTTAAGTCTTGCATTGATTCTGCTTTAACATCCAATCTACAAAAATGCATCCCCGGAACGAAAGAAAAGAAAGAATGTATAGACTCACATAGTTCTTTATCTATATGCTCATGGAGGTTTTCAAAAGTCGAGCCTCTGGCCTGATTGCCTACATGGTCTATCAAAAATTTCTGACCCTTGATCAAGATCTTATTGAGATGAGCTTTGTTCTTTTTTAGCGCCCATTCCTTATTAAGGTAGGGGTTGTCAAAGTCCAAAATCAACTCTTTGATTGCCTTTTTGCCGTCACCTAAAACTACGGGAAAATGTTTTTCAACCAATGAGCTAATCCCGTACTCCCGGTTGTTCAGACGATAGTACATCACAGAATATTCGTGAGCTTCAGCCAGATATTCTTGAATCAATAACTCTTTGCCCTTATATCTATTAATGACGGTTTTTAACTCCTCAACGCTATCTATTTTAGCTACTAGAAATCCCCGAAAACCAATATTGGGCTTGGCGATGATCGGAAAGGAAAAATGCTTTGTTATATCTTCGATAATTTCCGATCTCTCAATGGAGCGATATAATTTCATTTTAGGAAGATATCGTCGCGGTACTTGTTTGTAGATGTCAGATTTGCGTTCATCCAACATACCGCCGAGATGGATACAAGGATTGGCAACTGAAAAGTAGGTAAGCGTTCTGAAATAAACAGAATACAATACCCAATGACATACGGACAGCCATTTGTAGGTCTTACTCACCCAATAACCTCTTTGTGTATATTTCAAGTTGATTTAAGCCTAATTATCAGGTAAAGCTAACTAAAAATGATCAGGTATTTTATACCAAATGTTTGGAATAGCATATTTGCAACTACTCAGCGCCAACGCTCTCGTATGATAAAATGAAGATTTTTTTGGTAGTCGAGGTTCATTTGCAATGGAAGAGCAGCGCAATTGTCGTCCAAATAGGGGAAGAATATCAGAAAAAGAGCTTTTTCCATCAAAATTGACGGGTAGTGAGTAACTACACACATTTGTCAATCCAATGATGGCAGTCTATTGATCTTTAAAAAAAGGCAGATTTGAGTTCATCTTGATAATTCAATTTTTCCCAAGGAAATGTTTCTACTTCCATCTCAATGACATTGCCCGATCCATCGCGAAAAGAAACACTCTTTACTTCTGACTTACGCCCCATGTGTCCGTACGCCGCAGCATCTGAATATATGGGTGTGCGCAGGTTAAGTCTTTGCTCTATCGCATAAGGTCTCATGTCAAAAATCTCTTCGACCTTCTTGGCAATCTCACCATCCATCATATCTACCTTCGAACTTCCATAAGTATTTATATAGATATTGGTCGGTCGTGCTACACCTATAGCATATGACACCTGTACCAATACTTCATCACAAATACCTGCGGCCACTAGATTTTTGGCTATATGACGTGTGGCATAAGCAGCGGATCGATCTACTTTGGATGGGTCTTTGCCCGAAAAAGCTCCTCCGCCATGAGCCCCCTTGCCACCATAAGTATCGACGATAATCTTACGACCCGTCAATCCGGTATCGCCGTGAGGACCTCCAATCACAAATTTTCCTGTCGGATTGATGTAGTACTTTATATCATCATTGAAGAGCGCTTGTACTTTGGACGAACATTGATCCTTAACGGCCGGCACGACTTGGCTGATGATATCTTTTTTTATTTGTGCCAACATGCGATCGTCATCTTCATCAAACTCATCATGCTGTGTACTTACGACGATGGAGTCAATGCGTATAGGCTTGTTCAGATCACTATATTCGATCGTAACTTGAGACTTGGCATCTGGGCGCAAATAAGTCATTTCTTTCCCCTCCTTGCGGATCCGTGCCAACTCGATGAGCAACTTATGAGAAAGGTCTAGCGCCAAGGGCATATAGTTGTCTGTTTCATTGGTAGCATAGCCAAACATCATTCCTTGATCTCCTGCACCTTGATCTTCGGGATTCTCTCGCTCCACACCTTGGTTGATATCGGGACTCTGCTCGTGAATCGATGAAAATACGCCACAACTATTGGCTTCAAACATGTATTCGGACTTGGTATATCCGATGCGCTTTATGACATCCCGGGCGATCTGTTGGACATCGAGGTAGGTTGTGGATTTTACTTCACCTGCCAAGACCACTTGTCCTGTGGTAACCAATGTTTCGCAAGCTACCTTAGACGAAGGGTCAAAGGCTATAAAGTGATCAACTAATGCATCTGAAATTTGATCAGATACTTTGTCCGGGTGACCTTCGGATACAGACTCAGACGTAAATAAATAGGGCATATTTTAAAACTTATATCGAAGTCATTTTAATATACACTTAGACATGACAACGACCAAGTGGATAGCTGAACAATATGCTTATAAATGACTACATCATAAAAAAACACGAATATCTAATATTCTCACTTTATATCCGTAATTAATAGCTTTTTATCATTCAAATAAAGTTCAAGTATATCACCGGATTGCACAGGCCCTACCCCTTTGGGTGTGCCCGTGAATATTAAATCCCCCTTCTTTATGGTAAATCGATGAGAAATAAATGATATAATCGAGGGAATATCAAAGATCATCAGCGAGGGATCACCCTTTTGAACAACGATACCGTTTTTTTTGGATACAAAGCGACTCTGCATGATTTCATCCAAAGACATATAAACAAATTCTCCAATAGCTGCGGAGTAGTCAAAGGATTTGGCCAACTCCCAAGGATATCCCTTGGCTTTGCACTCTTGTTGAATATCGCGTGCCGTAAAATCTATTCCCAATGTTACACCATGTATAAATCCGGCTGCATCTTTTTTTCTGATGGATTTGCCGCCTTTATTGATTTTGATGACCAGTTCGGCCTCATAATGAATATTGTTAGAAAAGTCCGGCAAATAAAAAGTCTTGCCACTGGACAGTTGGGCTGTCTCCGGCTTCATGAATATCACGGGAGATTGAGGCACTTGGCTCTTCATTTCCTCTACATGAGCCACATAATTCTTGCCGACACAAAATATTTTCATCTTCTTATTGAATCATTGTTTCGCAACTAATAGGTTGAAGTTTTAAAATCTGACATTGAGCAGTCCGATGAGATCTTTTACTTCCCTGATGGTCTCTTGAGCTTTTTTTCTGATGATAGATGAAGATGCTTTAATACGTTCTTTGGCTCTTTTCTTATCTGCCAGTATCTCTTTTTTCTTTTCCTGAAAAGGCAAGAGCAAATCAATAAGATTCTCGGCTACTACATGTTTTAAATCACCATAACGCAAGGTTCCATTTTTATAGTCATCAAGCAGGTTTTTATATATCTCGGAAGTCGCGGAAGCCGCCTTCAATATTACAAACAAATTGGCAACACCGGGACTCATATGCTCTCCATCATTGGTACCGACATCCGTAACTGCGGACTTAATCTGCTTTCGTATGCGCGGCGGTTCGGAAAATAAACTTATGTAGTGTTTTTCCCCTGCACTTTTGCTCATTTTGCGCAATGGATCTGCTGTGGATCTGATATTGGGGCTTTCAGTGTAGAGTGCTTCGGGCATCACAAAGTAAGTTTGACCTACAAAGTGGTTAAAGCGTTGGGCTATCTCTCTGCTGAGCTCCAGATGCTGAGATTGATCTTTGCCTACAGGCACAAAATCTGCTTTGTAAATCAATATATCCGCGGCCTGAAGAACAGGATAATCCAAGAGACCGGCAGAAATATAAGTTTCCTTCCCCCCTTGGTTGACCGATAGGCTTTTATCCTTGTATTGGGTCATATTGGTCAATCTCCCGACGGCACAGAAACAATTGAGAATCCAACCGAGTTCTGCATGCTCCGGCACTAGAGATTGAACAAATAAGTTCTCCGGTTGAACTCCGACGGCCATCAGACTAAAGATCAGATCCCATGTATTGTAGCGCAGTTTTTTGATATCATACGGCATTGTAATGGCATGATAATCAACTACTCCATACTTGCATTCATACTTGGATTGAAGATCGACATAGTTCTTTACGGCACCAAAGTAATTGCCGAGATGAACCTCTCCAGTCGGCTGGATACACGAGAGCACTTGTTTTAAAGGCATAGCTATGATTTATATGCAATAGCAGAGACTTCCACATTGACATATTTGGGCAATGCTGCCACTTCTACCAACTCTCTTACGGGAGCAGTTGATTCGTTAAAATAACTGGCATACACTGTATTGATTCTGCCGTAGTGCTGCATATTCTTAACAAATACAGAGCACTTGACCACATCTTCAAATGTCAGACCGGCATTGTTTAAAATCGCTTGAAGGTTCTGCATGACACGGTGTGTCTCTTCTTCAATCGAGGTATTGATGATGGCTCCATTGGAAGGATCGATAGCGATCTGTCCCGAAATATATAGCGTAGATCCTACTAAAACAGACTGATTGTAAGGCCCCACCGGGGCTGGAGCATTGGATGTATTCAATATTTCTTTCACGCTTATATGGGTTAAAAAGTGATGATACGAGGTTTTACCAGGGTATTAAGAAACAAAAAAAGCCCCAATGAACATCAAGGGGCTATATAGGCCATATCTGTCTGTCAAAGACCCTAATCGATCTCTTCTTCAGCTGCTGCTATGACCACTTGCCCTTTATAATACATCGCCCCGTCATGCCAATAGGCTCGGTGATATAAATGAGGTTCACCTGTCTTCTTACAGATGGCCACAGTCGGCATTGCGGCTTTTTTGTGCGTTCTTCTTTTACGTTTTCGTTGCTTGGATATTCTACTCTTAGGATGTGCCATTTTACACTTTATTAATACTTACTTCAAATTCAATTTATCTAGTTCGCTCCAAATACTCTTGCCCTTCTCGCTATCTACTTCTTCCTCTGCTTCAGAGTTCTCAAGTCGATCCAAAATACTATGATCGCAATCCTTGTAGTCTTCCGTCTTGCAGTCTTTAACATTCACCATCGGTAGATGAACATGTATGGACTCATAGATCATTGGTGCGATATCAATATGGCTTGTTTTGACATCCATAAAGATGACCTCTTCTTTTTGATCTAATCGCTCATCAGTCACCTTGATGATCATGCGATCTTGAAACACCATGGGGATTACAATCCTCGCAGTACATCTATCGCAATCTGCCATATAAGTGCCCTCACAATAAATCTCAAGGGTAACTACACGATCCAACTTATCAAAGACCACATTGACCAACATCTCTCCATCAGAAATCTTCGACATTTCGAAGTGCTTCCAAAAATCTCGAGAAATATTAAAAGCGTATTTGTGTGCTCCATTTGAAAGCCCTAAGTAGGGAATAATATACTCGCTTAGCTTCGTCATAATTCCTCAGGATTTCAAAATGGTGCGCAAAGATACTATTTGTCTGCCAAAATATCCAACTTCCTCATGACAATCCGCCGATCATATCTTCCGGTCGTACCCATTGGTCAAATTCTTCCGCCGAGAGATAGCCCAAATCCATAGCGGCCTCTTTCAGCGTGGTTCCTTCTTTATATGCTTTTTTGGCTATTTCTGCAGATTTGTCATAACCGATTTTTGTATTGAGCGCCGTGACCAACATGAGTGAATTGTTGAGATGTGCCTTAATACGTGGTCTATTGGGCTCTAATCCTGCCACACATTTATCGGCAAAACTCTTACAGGCATCTCCAATCAACTGAGCGGAGAACAAAAAATTAAAGATCATCACAGGTTTAAAAACATTGAGTTCGAAGTGTCCATTCATCCCTCCGATATTGATCGCAACGTCATTGCCAAATACTTGTGTCATCGCCATCGTCAATGCTTCCGCTTGGGTGGGGTTGACCTTGCCGGGCATAATAGAAGATCCGGGCTCATTGGCCGGTATAGTAATCTCTCCGATCCCACTGCGCGGACCTGAAGCCAAGGCTCTTATATCATTGCCGATTTTCATAAGAGAAGCCGCCACGGTTTTCAGAGCTCCATGGGATTCTACCAATGCATCATGGGCAGCGAGACCCTCAAACTTGTTATCGCCTGAGACAAAAGGCAATCCCGTCAGCTCGGCGATGACTTCCGCTACACGTTGGGCATATCCTGGAGGTGTATTGAGTCCCGTCCCTACAGCTGTCCCTCCCAATGCTATCTCCGACATATGAGCGAGGGTATGTTCTATGGCTTTGATACCATGGTCTAATTGTGACACGTATCCCGACAATTCCTGTCCCAAGGTGACCGGTGTGGCATCCATATAGTGGGTTCTCCCTATTTTGACGACATCCATAAATCGAGCGGACTTCTCATCTAAAATATCTCTCAAGTGCCGAATCCCCGGAATGGTTACTTCTACCAATTTGGTATAGGCTGCAATATGCATGGCCGTAGGAAAAGTATCATTGGAACTCTGAGATTTATTGACATCATCATTGGGGTGGAGCACTTTATGATCATCTTCGAGACTACCGCCGCTCAGCTGATGAGCACGATTGGCGATCACTTCATTGACATTCATATTGGATTGGGTTCCAGACCCTGTCTGCCATACGACAAGCGGAAACTGATCATCCAGTTGTCCCGCAAGAATTTCATCGCATACCTTGCCGATCATAGCGGCCTTATCTCCATCCAATACACCCAACTCAGCATTGGTGATAGAGGCGGCCTTCTTTAAAATCGCAAATCCACGGATCACCTCCAAAGGGATATGTTGACCGCCAATTAAAAAATTTTCTTTACTGCGTTGGGTTTGTGCTCCCCACAGTTTGTCCGACGGTACTTGGACATATCCGATCGAATCTTTCTCTTGTCTATATTGTCCCATGATCTATATATTTGATACTTTATACTTGAAATCTATTCTTTTCACAAAAGTAAACTTCTTACTTTCGCACTTGTTCCAATTACAGACGAAATATTATTCATCATAAAAAAACATTGCTATGGCTTTTACACTTCCCGAATTAGGATATGCTTATGATGCCTTGGAGCCTGCTATCGATGCGCGCACCATGGAGATTCATCACACCAAACACCATCAAGGGTACACCAATAAACTCAACGCTGCCATTGAAGGTACAAACCTTGCCGGCAAATCAATCGAAGATATACTATCGTCCCTTGACATGACCAATACTGCAGTACGAAATAATGGAGGAGGCTACTATAATCACTGCCTTTATTGGCAAGTGATAGCACCCAATGACCGAGGAAGGTTGTCGGGTCCTTTGAGAGAGGCAATCGATAGTGCTTTTGGCTCTGTTGATTCGTTTAAAGAACATTTTGCCGCTGCTGCAAAAACGCGCTTTGGCTCTGGTTGGGCATTTTTGTGCGTTCATGAAGGGGGCAAGGTAGAAGTCTGTAGCACACCCAATCAAGACAATCCGTTGATGCCTGGCGTAGGGTGTGGCGGCACTCCCATCCTTGGTATAGACGTATGGGAACATGCGTATTATCTCAATTATCAAAACCGGCGACCTGATTATGTAAGTGCTTTTATGGGCATCATCAACTGGAATGTCGTTGAGCAAAAATACGAAGCAGCGCTATAGAGAGATTGGCACTTCATAGTAAGTGTTGCTCATTGTAAAAAAAAACAGGTCATACTA
This sequence comes from Bacteroidota bacterium, assembly GCA_024276375.1. Taxonomy (GTDB): domain Bacteria; phylum Bacteroidota; class Bacteroidia; order Chitinophagales; family Saprospiraceae; genus JAJRXG01. Next base: position 20,889 of record JAJRXG010000390.1, read on the forward strand.
TCTATGTACGGCCTGTTTTTTTTGTGTTGGGAGTATCGACAAAAGTGAGTATATCCAGAGGTCTGAGATAATTCATTTTGTGAAAATAGTCAGATTCCGGAGTGGACTCAATATAGTTATTTCATAAGAATGCCCCATAGGGTTAAAGTCCCAAACACGAGATGATAACGCGTCTAAGTGAGCCAGTGGCAAGGTGATGTGCCGCGAGATATGGGCTGAAATGCGAAGCGTTCATGAATACCATAAAATCTATAAAATAGCGATGCATAAGTAAGCCAGACTGCGTAATTGGTTCTGAGGTTACGCCCGGGAAGATAGCACGTCGTGCGTGTATGTACGTTGATGTGAGAGGTGTGCTGGCGATCTATTGACCATCAGTCATCTAATCGATTGCCCACAGTACCTATTCAAATAGGATTTTTATTGTATTCATTGGTAGAAACATTTTTCCACTGTCAGGGAGACTAATAAAACCATATTTTTCATAAAAACTTTTTGCATCTTTATCTAATGGGGCTACTATCACAGCAGAAGAGCCAATACTTTTAGATATTATATAACTTCTCTTTAATGCGTCTATTAATAATAGTTTTCCAACACCTTTACCTTGAAATCTATTATCAACTGCTAATCGTCCAAGTAGAGTAGTAGGAATTGAAGTATATGATTTCGGTAATTTTTTTTTAAATTCATTTGGTATTAAATTTTGCGGAATACTAATGTTTGCTAAAGTATAATAGCCTTTTAACAAATCAGTTTTTTCATCTTTAATAACAAAACAAACAGATAGTTTTTTTTTAATATCTTGATTCGCTTGTTTTTGCAAGTAGTTATCAAGCATATCTTTTCCGCACGAAAATTCTTTTTTTCTGTGACTGGAATTCAAACTTTCCGTTAACTCATTCATTTAGATGGAAGAGTTTTATATTCATGCGCTGCATTTATAAGATTATTATTGGCTTTTGGTGAATCAAAAATAGCATTGAAAAATATTTCACTATCCTTTTGAGAAGCAATAATTTGTTCTCGTTCTAAAATAATTTTTTTTGCTTTTTCTTGAGCAGCCAAAATTATGAAATCAGTTAAACTTCTATATCCACCAAGACGTGCTGCTCTTTCAAAGAATAATTTCTGTTCCTTTGGTAAACGAGTGTCGAATCTTGCTTTTTCGTGTTTTAAATCTACTGTTGCCATAATATATGTTTTTTAATTCAAAACAAATGTACGGTATATTTACGTATAAAACATATTTATGTACGGGTATTTTCCGTTTGTTGTTTTTTTTTGGATTGTGAGGTAGAGTAGAGCCTGACAACCCAACTCCTACCTATTGTAAGTAACAACTCAGATCGAGTCAATTTTGGCTATAAAATAGTTACTATTCAGGTAGGCGTCATTTTGGCTAAAAAAAACACTTTCTCCGTCATATTTCCGCTATTTTTTTCGCCGTAGCGCTGCTATGCTTCAAAAAATAAGCGTCATCTGACAAAAAATTGCCTTTTTTTTTATCTCAAAAGCACCCTCCTGAATAGTAACATAAAATGTCCTTTTTCCGTTATGC
>JAJRXG010000391.1 GCA_024276375.1 Bacteroidota bacterium
AAACACTCAATCCATTGAAGTATGCAGAAAGCCCTCCACCGACAAGCATAAAAAAGGCAAATAACTTAAAGTACCGAAAGTATCTAAAGGATACTCCGTAAACCACTTGCTTATTGAGATAGTCTAAGAGAATCAGGGATACCCATAACGTACTGAATATCACAAACACCCAGTCTTGAACAGTGAAGCGAGATACCGTAGATCGTATTTTATTAATCATATTTCAACAATGTCTCAAATGTAAAACTTTCTCTCCTTTATTAATGTCCCTTTGATTGTTACTATTCAGGTAGGCGTCATTTTGGCAAAAAAAAACACTTTTCCCGTCATATTTCCGCTATTTTTTTCGCCGTAGCGCTGCTATGCCTCAAAAAATAAGCGTCATCTGACGAAAAAATTGCCTTTTTTTATCTCAAAAGCACCCTCCTGAATAGTAACCTTTGATTAGAGATCGTATTTTTTGTACGTTAAATGTTACAATATCCTTGATTGATGAAGTCCTACAACATGTTCGGACGTATATATCAGTTGCGAGAGCAGTCTTATCTATGTTTTCTTTCGAAAGTAGTGATACACTAATTAATTACCCAAAGGAAAATGTGTCGGATTTGAGTATTGCAGAGAGCCAATGGAGAGGAGGCCGGTATCGAAAAATCAATTTGTTTGAACCAATATTTCGGTATTGTTTCTTGTACCTCTCCACTCGGTGAGCAATATCACAGTCATCGCCAAAGAAATGAATAAGTACATACTCATCATCATAGAACCAAATGGAATATAGTGATCAATGTCAAACCAGTTGCCCACTCGATACAGAATGTACACCCCTGCGATACACTTGAGAATCTCCATGGGTAGCGCGATTTTATCTCCATCCATCAGACTTGTATATGAAAAAACGGTAAGAAAGAGAAACACTACATACAACACAATACCGGATTTGGTCAAATCACCGATGGATACCAAGAGATAATAGACAAGGAGATTGGTGACAATCAATTGAAACCAAGACCAAGCCTTGAGCCCTTTGGAAGCGGGAGGAGCGTATTTTTCTTGCTGAAAAACATCTTCGATGATTTGGACAGGGTATTTATCTGCAACATCTACCGGCCTCCAACCTGTCGGCATAAACCATATTCTTACTTTGTCCCATAGGTTTTTGGTGCGCCAAGCATCTTTTATCAACAGCCATACATGTTGAAAGTTGATAACAATGGGATTCCAAGTTTGAACAGCTTTTTTGACACCGTAAACGGGAGGAATGGTGTTTATTTCTTCTTGAAAAGTGCCAAATAATTTGTCCCAAAAAATAAAAATAGCGGCATAATTCTTATCGATATATTCGGGATTGATGGCATGATGTACCCGGTGATGCGAAGGCGTGACAATGATGTGCTCCAGAAAACCCATTCTGTCAATCAGTCTGGTATGATACCAGAATTGGGCAAAAAGGTGGAGAGGAGCTACAACAGCGATGATCTCTAAGGGTATCCCAATAATGGCCAGCGGTATATATAAAAAAAAGTATATACCTACGAAATTCGAAATACTCTGCCTCAGAGCGCAAGCTAGATTGTATTCTTCGCTGCTGTGATGAACGATATGGCGATTCCACAGAATATTGTATTCGTGATTAAATCGGTGTGTCCAATACGCAACCAAGTCGATCAACAACACAGCCAGTACATAGATCCAAAAAGTAGAGGGGATCTCCAATAACCGGAGATGCTCCACCATCCAACCATAACTGATGATGACCAATGTGAGACCCATTAATTCTTTCAAGGTGTTGGTTACGCCAGAACTGAGGCTCGATATGGTGTCCATAGAGTTGGCGATCTGGAGATTCATTTTTAAACTAAAGGCGTATTCGATCAATATCAGCAACACAAAAC
>JAJRXG010000392.1 GCA_024276375.1 Bacteroidota bacterium
CCTTCATCTAGTCGAATACTTGCTTGCAATTCTGTTACTCAAAAGTAGAACACTTCATTCATATCGAAACTGAACAATCCTCGTATCCGAATCTTCATCGGTAATTGCGTATATAATCTGAGCATCCGTGTCAACGGCGATATTATATACTCCGATATCTAGCCTATAAGCTTGTAAGAGTTGTCCATCCCAATCAAACCTAAATATTTTTTTATTATAAAAATCTCGGTTCCCTTCTTGATCCACAACCAATTGTCCAGAATACAAGGCGAAAATTTCGTCCTGAGAAGTCGAAACAGCTACATAGCCATTTCTTGTTTTCCCTCGCTTGTTTAGGGTTTGGTAGCCTCCCTCTTTGTTATACTTAATGGCCATTTCCGGGAAAAATTCATCTGGTCCTTTTACGTTGACCATGAGAGTTCCATTGGAATCGTATATTTGAATAAGATCCTCATACTCTGATGCGATCACAAATCGCTCCTCATCAGGTCTAGCGTATATTAATCCAGAATGCAATGAATTTAGTATCTTTTTGTCCAGTTCTTCTTGCTTTGGGTGGAATGGGAATGCACCCATATACTTGATTTTCTTTTCCTTCAGATCAAATCTTGCAAATCTACTGAATACATCCCATCCATAATATAGTATATACAAGTAGTCTTTTATTTTTACAATTTTGTGTGGAAAAATATCAGATACATCGTAGTGAATGATCTGATCTTCTTGCCAATTTATACTATCTTTATCAAGAGGGCAAACATAAACACCTAAGCTATATGGATCATACACCATAAACTCATTGTTTGTAAATTGAAGATTATCTACATACTGCAGTTCCGCAGCGCCATTTCCCCTTTTGATAAAGTTAATAATTTTATTGTTTTTGTCTAAGTGTATTACTTTAACGTTGTTGTTCGTAGAAGACGACTCAACTATAAAAAGTTTTTTTTGGTAATACTCCAACAAAGAAGCATCAGCTATCAAGTCAGGTAGAAGAAGATCATGTCCATATAGCTTCTTGGGTGTAGCATTCTTTAAATAGAAAATGACAGACCGATCACTATTGCCAATCTGCTTTGATTCTTTTTTACAGGAAACAATGAACATAGTTACTAACAACCCAAGCATAAATAATAACAGTGCCCGTAGAATAAACAGATAACCGCAGCGAATGCTACGGTTATCTACAATCTTGTTATTGCTCATTGGTATCTTTCTTATCCCAACCAATGCACAACCCATGATCACCCGGTCCATTATTATAGATACATCGCTTATTCTTCGTCCTTGGCCCACAATTATCATCACAATCTCCTGCAAATGCAAGCCCATAAAATGCACCCATAGCGCCGACAAAAATTAAACCTGTTAGAATTTTTTTGAATTTCATAATTACTAATTTTTTGTCATCTACCACTCAAGACAGTGTAGATGAAAGTTAATAGCAGGGTGCAAAATACTTTTATTTTTCATACACAATCCAACAAAGTTAAAGTAAATATAATCATGCCAATAAATACTAAGATAATCGAAAACTCAATTGAAAGCGACAATTTGAACATATATCTCTATTTCACAGAAACGCCAAGATCATGCATTAATTGAAGCTGTTAGAAAGTAACAAAGACACCAAATATGCCTTTCCACCATCTCTATTGCTACGATTATTCAGACTACATACAGCGCCTACAATCCAAACAACCCCGGCAACCACAGCGATATCTGAGGTATATAGGTGATGAGCATGAGGACAACGATCATAGCGATGAGATAGGGTATCAAGGGCTTGATGACATCTGTTACGCCGATATGTGCGACACCGCTACC
>JAJRXG010000393.1 GCA_024276375.1 Bacteroidota bacterium
AATCTCAAGTGCACCTAAGTGCCCTAAGTGGTTCAAAAAACAAAGAGGATAACCACTAAGACCACTAAGTGACACTAAGCAAGGAAGGAAAAAAACTAAGTGCATCTAAGTGCCCTAAGTGGTTCAAAGAAAGAAGCAGGGTAAACCACTAAGATCACTAAGGAACACTAAGCAAGGAAGGAAAAAATCTAAGTGTACCTAAGTGCCCTAAAGTGGTTCATAAAAAGAAAGAGGACAAAACACTAAGATCACTAAGGAACACTAAGCAAGGAAGGAGAAAAACTAAGTGCCTCTAAGTGTCCTAAGAGGTTCATAATAAAAGAAGACAAACCTTTAAGATAACAAAGACCCACAGTGGAAGAGTTGTGAAGACACAAACTTGTATACTCATACTAGGCATGCATCGAAGCGGTACTTCGGCATTAGCAGGAGTTCTAAGCGAAGCGGGAGTTTATTTTGGAAAGTCTATTGTTGCAGCGGCTCATGATAACACAAAGGGCTTCTTTGAAAATTATAAAATCCAAGATCTCAATGACGCCATCCTGTCACATATAGGCAAAACATGGGACTCAGTGGATCTCCTTCCGGACAAATGGTGGACAGGAGATGCGATGCGTGGTTTTCTACCACAAGCAAAACGAATCATTAAAAAAGAGTATGGCAACCATACTCTTTTTTGTATTAAAGATCCGCGGTTTTCTTTTCTTCTTCCTTTTTGGGAGGAGGTGTTGGATACAAGCAATATTAAGACCGTAGCCATTGTCGCCATGCGCAAGCCTATAGAGATTGCTTCTTCCTTGGCAAAGAGAAATCACTTTGCTGAAGTTAGGTCGTACCTTATAACAAGTGCACATCTCTTGAGTGCAGAGAGATATACTCGACATGTATCACGCCTAGCTGTCAGATATGATGACTTGCTCAATGATCCTTATCGCGTGCTTACAGAGATATCCTCCACGTTGGATTTACCGATTGTTCTTGATGCAAATGTCAAGGATCGTATTCTAACATTTATAGAGCCAGGGATGCAATCGAACCGGGCAGAGCACACGGCAATTGATAAGAGTCGAGCATATGTAGAGCATGTGAATTCGATTTATACACATACGATACAATGTATAAATGAGGGTAGTCGTCTTGCATGTCGAGTGATCGAAGATGCATGGGTGCTGCAAGAAAAAATGGTAGATAGCCATGCTGAACAGTTATTGACCCAGAACCATTATGCCAAATTGGTTTGTGACTTTGGTCAAGGTTATTCCAATCGCAAGTTTTGGATGGAAGAGATAAGATTGGGTGTAATAACTCTGACTTTTACTTTTGATACGGAGCGCAAATCGAGGGTGACTCAATTAAAATTATTTCCAGCGGATGTTCCGTGCAGTATAAGACTATTGAGAATACATGTCTGGCAAGGTACCACGAATATAAAGTATAGATTGTCAGACAACTCATTTGCAAGAGACGGTATGATATTTCATTTTGATAATGCCCATCCTCAATGGATACTGGACATAGAAGAACCCCTTCCACTGTCATCGATGAGTGTTGAAATGGAGTATCTGTCTCTGGGGACGATGTTGTTGGACCGCCCAGGCAATCAGACCATGCCAAGAAGAGATGAAAAGAGTAAAAGGAGTTTGCCATTTCTTTCCATTTTTAAGTATCCTGTGCGGTTGTTGTCAAATGTAAACATGCGGAATTACAGAATACTCAGATCTGCATTGCGAAGAGAAAGTCCGCGGCAAATATGGCGCAATTTTATAAAGCTCTTAAAGCGTCCGGACGTACAACGCGAGATCCAATCTATGTCTGTCGAGGGACAAAGCACTTATTTTAAGAATAATAGAAAGGTCAAAAAGGATCATGATTTTGCAGCTCAAGATGCCAAGGATCTTTTGGCTCGCATCACTAAAAGTAAGCAAGCGATATCAAAATTAAAAATACTATATCTCGCTCCTCGCTTGCCGGAGTATGATACATCAAGTGGAGAGCGCCGTGCCACAAGATTACTGGAGCTGTTGGCGCAGGACTGCGAAGTATATGTATGTGGATTGTTAGAAACCAGAGAACGCTATGCTCAATATATTAAAGACTTGGGGATTGGTGTGGTTGACACCAAAAATGTAAGCAGGATAGACAAAATACATGCTCATTTTGATGTGATTATCTATGCTTGGTATTATACGATTTATGATGCTCAACGGATACGAAGGATGTATCCGGATGCATTGCATATTATTGATTCGGTGGATATTCAGTGGGTACGAGAAGAGCGGTCCTTAGGTGTGGAAAATAGTATAAATGAACGGCAAGTGCAGCATAACAAGAAAAATGAAATGGCTGCTTATGCACAAGCGGATAAAATATGGCTTGTCTCAGAAGCCGATCGTGATGCCTTGTTGCACGAATTACCAAGTGCACAGACGGCTATAGTTTCGAATATCCATGAGGCAGAAATTGAAATATATAATGATCCTGAGACCAATGATATTTTATTTATTGGTGGTTATAATCACCTTCCCAATATTGGGGCTGTTAAGACACTTGCACTGGAGATTCTTCCACAAGTGAGCGCTCAGATTCCGGACGCCCGTTTGGTGATTGTCGGCTCACATGCCCCTAAAGAAATTGCTGATTTGGGACAACAGAAAGGTGTGATGTATCTCGGCTATGTAGCAGAAGACCAGCTTGCAGATTTATACAATCAGACCTTGCTCAGTGTATCTCCATTGACTTCCGGTTCGGGAATCAAAGGAAAGGTTTGTGAGGCAGTATCTTATCGAGTTCCTGTTCTTACCAATGCAATAGGGAATGAAGGTATAGGTCTGGTACATGGGGAAAGTGGATTGCTGGCAGAAAGCAATAGTGCTATGATTGACGAGATAATCAATGCGATGCAACGCACTTATGATTTTGATAAAATAACACAGAAGGCGCAAGAGCTACTTGCTAATATTGTTGGTCAAGATATTGTGAAACGCAATATGATGGCATCTCTTTATCATCCTGTTGATATCTGCATTGTTACTTACAACCGTATTGATCTTTTAAAAAACTGCATCAACAGTATTATAAAATACACCTCTATTCCCGACTATCAAATCATTGTGTATTCTAATGGTTGTACGGATGGAACGCAGCAATATCTCCGTCAATTAAGCCAAGCTAAAAGTAACATCAAGATTATATTGTCTGATAGCAACGATGTTTTTGTTAAGCCCAACAATAAGATGATGCGTATGCATCCTGACAGAGATATCGTATTGTTGAACAATGATACAATGGTCACCAATGGATGGCTGATAGGCTTGCATCATGCCGTTTACAAATTAAAGAAAATTGGAATTGCTGGCGCCAAGATACTTTATCCCGACTGACGCCTTCAGGAGTTTGGCGCAGAGATATATCATGATGGTACGGGGAGAAATATCGGCAAGTGGGAGGATGATCCCTACAAAAAGGAATTTAGCAGAATCACTGCTGTAGGATATGTATCCGGTTGTGCTATGTATATTAAAAGAAGGACTATCGAAGTATTGGGAGGGCTGGATGAGCAATATCATCCTTGTTATTATGAAGACAGTGATTATTGTTATAGTGCATGGCAAAAGGGGATCGCAACGGTCGTAACCCCATATAGTGTAGTAGTGCACCATGAGGGATCTACTGCGGGAACGGATAGTGGTACAGGCTACAAGAGTTATCAATTAAAAAATAGAAGAGAGTTTGTTTCCAAACATCGAAATTACTTAAACAAAATCGATAGTAGTATCAAGTCCTTCAACAAGTCACTTAGGATTAAATCTCTCTGATAGATATATCCGAAGGTAGTAAGTACACTGTGATTTCGTTCTTTATACTCTCTTGGTCTTTGTGTAATTGCGCAACTGCTGCCCTCACAATTATTTTTAGTTTCATATGCTTGTAACAATAATATAGTGTTCAGAATCAGACATTTTAATATTCTTGGGAAGAGGGCTAGTGCTGCAAAGATCGATGAAAATCATATACTTCGAAGTAAGTATGACTGCTTTATATTTACTCATATCCCCAAGTGCGGTGGAACGAGCTTTAGGAGCTATGTAAACAAGGGTGCAAAGATGAGTGGTATATCTAAAAGCCGCATTTATATCCCGGGAGAGAATGGGCTGAAGGCAAGAAGGAATATTTCTCAGTTGAACGATCTTCAACTTATGAAATTTAGATCATCAAGGTACTTTGTAGTGGCTATGCATGCAAGCCCAAACCTCCATCTCGATTATATGACATATGCTAAATCTCCGTTTTATTTTACGCTGCTGCGAGAGCCCATCGAAAGATTTATTTCGCATTATTATTTTTTTAATTATAAGCAAGGTAATAACGGCTGCAAAGGGATATCATTAAATGATTTGGGAGAGGATCAATTAGATAGTATTTTAGACAACATGGCCAATACTATGGTTCGTTTTCTTAGTGGTAATATACAGTCAAAGAGACCATTGAGTGACTTGGACTTGAGGATAGCCAAGAATAATTTAGTAGAATTGTATCCTTGCTTTGGAATCCTCAATGATCTACCCAAGTCTATTGATTTGTTGAAGAAAAATGCTCCGAAATGGATAAATTTCAATATTGATTTTCCAACGAAGAATGCCAACATATATAGCAGAGGACTATCGGAAGGAATCAATAGTTCAGTGAAAGAAAGAATTGTACAATCCAATAAATTGGATATAGAACTCTATGAGTACGCTAGCGGGTTATTTACTTAATTATAATCGTCATTTCTGAAGAGCATTACACTATGAGGGATTTACACCAGGTCAAGATATGAATACCGGATTCAAATTATTCAAAAATATTCTTTTCCGAAGTGGATCTATCATGCGCAATAATCCATTTTTGTTCTATTTGAGCCTGTGGCGTCCCTCAAATAGAAAAAAAGTGTTAGAAAAAACTCTTCAATATGTATAGAGGGATTTCAGCGTTCTGGCAATACTTATTTTAATGATGTTTCGACACTCTAATCCGGATGCCATGGTGGCACATCATATACATGTTGCCGCTCATGTGTTGAGAGCGGTGCGTCTGAACGTACCTACCGTTGTGCTCATACGTAATCCGGCAGACGCTATAGCTTCACTCATCACTTATGACGAAAACCTATCGGTGGATATCGCATTGCAGGCATATATCAATTTTTATACTAAATTGAAACCTTACCATA
>JAJRXG010000394.1 GCA_024276375.1 Bacteroidota bacterium
TAGGCGAATTTGACAGAGCAATGGCCTTGCAAATCTACAATACTCAAATCGTACTTGAAAATACCAAATCATCATTGCAGACAGCTAAAAGGGTATTAGACCTTAATGAAAAAATATTTCAGAAGACAAGAATTAAATACAGCGAAGGGGTCGGAAGTAGTGTGGAGGTTACACAAGCCGAGGCTTCTCTATATCAAGCACAAGCACAATACATCAACGCACTATATGATTTGCTCACCGCAAAAACGGATCTCGATATAGCTACGGGAGATGTTCTAAACTACTAAAAAATACGCCAAAAGATCCTTGTGCATCATGTATTGCATATAATAAATAAATAAGAATATGAAAAAGATATCATTTATAATCATCAGCATAGTCTTACTGACGGCATGTCAAAATTCAGAAGAGTGGCCAAAAGACTTAGAAGGACTGAAATCTTTGCTTACGGAAAAGAAAAAGGAGGTTTCGGCCTTACAGAAAGACATTCAATCCATCACCGAAAAAATAACAGTTATGGATCCCTCACTACGAGAAAAATCTAAACTTGTTGATACAACTAAGGTTCAAATAACTGACTTCGAAAGATATATAACACTCCAAGGTGTTGTAGAAGCAAATAAGATTGTACAAGTATCAAGTGAAGTCCCTGGACGTATCATGCGTTTAAAAGTCAGAGAAGGAGACCGTGTTAAAAGGGGTCAACTGCTAGCTGTACTTGACCTAGAACTATTGAACAAGCAAATAGCAGAAATCGAGACTCGCCTTTCTCTTGCTCGTGATATATACAATCGACAAAAAAGACTATGGGATCAAAACATAGGATCAGAAGTGCAATATCTCCAGGCTAAAAATAATGTAGATCAATTAGAAACAAATCTTGAGACCCTGCGGTATCAACAGACAAAGGCCAATATCTACGCTCCGATATCCGGCGTAATTGACATGGAGTTGATCAAGCAAGGAGAAATCGTAAATACAGGTATGCCTATCGTACAGATTTTAAATACTTCAGATCTTAAAGTATCGACCGATCTTCCAGAGCGATACCTCACAATAGCAAGAAAAGGAGCCAAAGTAGCTTTAGATTTTCCGGCCATTGATTTAGTCATGGATGGTAAGATTACCTTGCTCGGCAGAAGTATCAATGCTGCCAATCGCACTTTGAAGGTTGAAATAAAGCCACTTCAAAAATCACGATTTCTAAAACCCAACTTGCTAACACAAATCAGAATACAAGAATTGAAGAAGGAAGGTGTCATAGTCATACCACTGGCAAATGTGTTGCAAGAGATAGACGGTACGGAGTACGTTTACTTGGCAGTCCTCCAGGAGGACCATTCTTGGAGATCCCAAAAACGATATATCACTACGGGCGATGCTGACGATGACCGCATTGTAGTATTGTCTGGTTTAGACACTTCTGACATACTTATAACCACAGGAGCAAGGACGCTGAGCAATCAAGAATTGATCAAGATAAACGCAAGCATTCATGCAGAGTAAGACAAAGAAAAATCTAAGATCATTTGGGATTACAAACTTTGCCGTGGACAACGGAACGAGTATTTTAATTCTAATATTGATGATCATCATATTTGGTGTACGCTCATACACCAGTATGCCTAAAGAATCTTATCCAGAAGCGAGTCTTCCTACGATCTATATTAATACTCCCTATTTTGGAAATTCGGCTACCGAAATTGAAAATCTCATTGCACGACCTATTGAAAAGGAGCTATCAACCTTATCGGGAATAAAGGATATCAATTCTACCTCTATTCAAGATTTTTCGGTAATCCTCGTGTCCTTTGAGGCGGATGAGGACAAAGATAAAGCCTTGCGTCAAGTAAAAGATGCCGTAGATAAGGCGAAGTCCGAGTTGCCCAACGACCTAGATCAAGATCCCAGTGTTGAAGAGGTCAATTTTTCAGAATTTCCGATTATGACGGTCAATGTTTCGGGCAATTATTCTATGGATGAATTGAGGCGATATGCCGAAGAGTTGCAAGAGAAATTTGAAGGGTTGAGAGAGATTAATGACGTTCAATTAAAGGGTGTTTTAGAACGAGAAGTACGCATTGATGTTGATCTTCTTCAGATGCAATCGCTCCAAGTATCCTTTGATGATATAGAAGGATCGATTGCTCAAGAGAATCTATCGATGTCTGCGGGAGAAACTGTAAAGGACAATTTTCGGCGATCGATACGAGTCATCGGAGAATTTGAATCAGTAAATGAAATTCGTGATGTGATTGTTAAGAGCGAAAAGCAAAAGCCTATTTATCTCCGGGATTTTGCTGAGGTGAACTTTGGCTACGAAGAACGCAACAGTTATGCACGTTCTAATAGTCTCCCCGTCATATCCCTTGATATCGTAAAAAGAAAAGGTGGCAACATAATAGCGATTGCCAAAAAAATCAAAGACCTCATCGCCTTAGAAAAAAACAACTTGCCTCCGGATCTGACCATTGCGATCTTCAATGACACTTCTAAACATACCGAAGAGTCTGTCTCAACATTAGAGAACAGCATCATTTCGGGGGTCATTTTAGTAGTACTTGTATTGCTCTTTTTTCTAGGATTGCGCAATGCTTTATTTGTTGGTATTGCTGTTCCTCTTTCGATGTTATTGGGTATTCTGTGGTTGGATATCACGGGTACATCGCTCAATATGATCGTTTTCTTTGGTTTAATTCTTGCACTGGGACTGCTGGTGTACAATGCCATTGTGGTAGTTGAAAACATCTATCGCTATATGCAAGAGGGTTATTCGAGCTCACAATCAGCCAAATCCGGAGCAGCGGAAGTGGCCATGCCCATTATAGCCTCAACAGCGACAACGTTGGCGGCTTTTATCCCATTGGCTATGTGGCCGGGCATCATGGGAGAGTTTATGAAATACTTCCCCATCACATTGATTGCAGTATTGACATCCTCTCTTTTTGTTGCTTTGGTTATCAATCCTGTTTTAACCTCGCGATATATGGGGATTGACAAGGTCGCACAAAGCGATGACGAACGAATCATAAATCGTCGCAACATATTGCTCGGCAGTGTCCTGCTTCTAGCTCTGGCAGCAATAAGTCATGTGACGAGTATTTTTTGGGTGCGCAACATACTAGTGCTTACAGCATTGTTGTCTGTGATCAACTACTTTGTCTTTCGTCCTGCAACCTTCTATTTTCAGAATCACGGATTGCCAGCATTAGAAAATTTTTATAGATACTTCGCCAGTTTGGTTTTGAAAGGGTTTGGCCCGTTTCTCGTTTTTTTTGGTATGATTGGTGTCTTGTATGGATCACTCGCATTGTTGCAACTTAAAATGCCAAAAGTCGAATTTTTTCCATCGGGAGAACCACAGTACGTCAATATATTTGTGGATCTACCCCTAGGTTCGGATATCGAAGCAACCAATGAAGTTGTAAAAAAAATTGAAGCAGATGTCAACAAAGCCTTAGAACCCTACCACCAAATCGTAGAAGAAGTACTCACTCAAATAGGGAAGGAAACCAATGACCCTCAGAGTCCTCCCGAACCGGGCATCACCCCACACAAGGCACGTATCACGACTTCATTTGTCCAATACAAAGATCGCAATGGTGTCTCTACAAGTGATGCCATGATGGCCATCCGTCAAGCGGTCAAAGACCAAGCAGGCGTCTCACTTGTCATCGACAAAGATGCAGATGGACCACCCACAGGATTGCCCATCAACTTAGAACTGATAGGTGAGGATATCGATCAACTCGCTACGCTTTCGCAAGATATTGTTCAATATCTCAACCGCCAAAAAATACCCGGAATAGAGGGTCTCCAAACAGATGTTAAGCTCGCCAAACCTGAGCTCGAAATAACCATAGATCGAGAAGCTGCAAGACGATATGGTCTATCTACTTATCAGATCGCCATGGCTCTTAGGACTTCCATATTCGGTCGTGAAGTTTCTAAATTCAAAGAAGGCGAAGATGAATTTCCTATCATGGTAAGAGCTTCCGATCAATATCATCGAGATGTCGCAGCATTGATGAATCAAAAGATCACTTTTAGGAATCAAATCACCGGCAAAATCGTTCAGATTCCGATCAGTGCAATCGCTCATTATTCTTACAGTACCAGCTACAATGCCATCAAACGAAAAGATCAAAAGAGAGTTATTACAATCTATTCAAAGGTATTGCCAGGTTACAACGCCAACGAAATCGTTGGAGATCTAGAGCAAGCGATGACGACGTATAACTTGCCATCTGATATTACTTATTCATTCACCGGCGAACAAGAGCAGCAATCCGAGGATATGGCATTTCTCAACGGTGCTTTTATGCTGGCATTGTTTTCGATTTTTATCATACTCGTAGCCCAGTTTAATTCAATTTATGCACCCTTTATTATTATTATGTCTATTGTATTTAGCACGATCGGCGTGTTTCTAGGGTATGCTATCACAGGCAATACCATAGTCGTTATATTTACAGGAGTAGGTATCATATCCCTCGCCGGCATCGTCGTGAACAATGCCATAGTACTAGTTGACTATATCAATCTTGTACTTCAGCGCAAGCGAGAACAACTAGGCATTGCTCACTTATTGCTCATGGACAAAACAGATGTAAAAGAAAGTATTATACAAGGTGGTGCCACGCGTCTGAGACCTGTGCTGCTCACCGCCATTACAACTATATTGGGATTGATACCCTTGGCCATCGGGTTTAATATTGACTTCTACGGCTTGATTACCGAACTCAACCCGCAGATCTATTTTGGCGGCAATACAACCAAACTCTGGGGGCCATTGGCTTGGACGGTTATATATGGGATGACATTTGCCACCTTTCTGACCTTGATTGTTGTACCGGCAATGTATTATCTTGCATTTCTATTGAAATATGCTACCGAGCGTAGAGGTGTCATCAATAGGATTCAAGCCCAAGAAAAGCTTGAAGAAGGGCAAAAATAATATTGCACTATGAAAAACATTGAGGTTGATCTAAAGGCCATGCGAAAGAGTTATGAACGCTCCCATCTGCTCTTGGAACACCTAACTGACGATCCACAAGATCTTATGAAGCAGTGGTTGCAAGCAGCTATTGAAGCTCCTGAAGTTGCAGAAGCCAATACTTTTTACCTCGCCACAGTTGATGAAAAAGGACAGCCTACAGTACGGACTATCCTTTTAAAGGGTCTTGAAATGGGAGGACTGGTTTTTTATTCTAACTACAATAGCCGCAAAGGTCGAGAGATTGAGCAAAATCCAAAAGCGGCAATATTGTTCTTCTGGCAAGACCTCCAAAGACAAGTTCGCATCGAAGGCAAAATCCAAAAGATCGATCCAAACGTATCTACACAATACTTTCAATCAAGACCCCGCGGAAGTCAAATCGGAGCATGGGCTTCTCCACAGAGCCAAGTGATCCCCGATCGTGATATACTTGATAATCGCGTCCATGAAATAGAAACTCAATATCAAAACCTAGAACACCTGCCCAAGCCTCCACATTGGGGTGGTTATATCCTCATGCCACATTACTATGAATTTTGGCAAGGACGAGCCAATAGATTGCATGATCGATTTGCTTACACGAAATCAGGAGATCAATGGAAAATAGAAAGACTCGCTCCTTAAGATTATTTTAATCAGACAATAGAACTTTAATTACAAGCCCGCCTTGGCAGATATCTCCATCATGCGACTGATACAAGCGACACCCTTCTCTATCACCCAATCTTCGAGAATAATCTCCGGCAATTCGTACTTCATACAGAGATAGAGTTTCTCCATAGTATTGCGCTTCATATGAGGACAATCGTTGCATGCGCAAGTATTGTTGGGGGGCGCCGGGATAAACAATTTGTCGGGAGACTTGAGTTCCATCTGATGGATAATCCCTGATTCTGTTGCTACGACAAACTCCTGTACCTCACTCTCATGGGTATAGCGTAGCAATTGACTCGTAGAACCGATAAAGTGCGCCTTAGCCAGTATATGTGCTTCACACTCCGGATGGGCTATAAGTTCTGCATTGGGATGACGGACAAGTGCCTTAGTGATTTTTTCTGCCGAAAAAATCTCATGTACCATACAAGCACCATTCCAAAGAATCATATCGCGTCCGGCCTTCTTCTGAAGATAGGCACCAAGATTGCGATCCGGGGCAAATATGATCCCCTTGTCTTTGGGAACACTATTAATCACATGGAGGGCATTGGAAGATGTGCAACAGATATCCGTCAGGGTTTTGAGTTCTGCTGTACAATTGATATAACTTACTACGACATGATCTGGATACTTCTCTTTAAATTTTCTGAAAAGATGCGGAGGACAGGAATCTGCTAGTGAACATCCTGCCTTAAGGTCTGGCAGCAATACTTTCTTACTTGGATTAAGCATCTTAGCTGTCTCGGCCATGAAGTGTACACCTGCAAATACAATAATATCGGCATCTGTTTTCTCCGCCTGTTGAGCAAGCCCCAAGCTATCCCCTATATAATCTGCTATATCTTGAATCTCTGATTCTTGGTAGTAATGAGCGAGAATAATGGCATTTTTCTCCTTCTTTAGCTTGTTGATTTCTTCTACCAAATCCAGAGTAGGATCTACATCTACAGCGAGGTATCCCATATCTTCCAAACTCTTCTTGGCAGCAGCCAAAGGTCTTGTTACTATCATCTTATGATTATTTTGTGATTTGATATTGCAATGTATGTATTGTTATAATTATGACGGATATGTTCACAATGGTCACTTGTCTTCTAACAAGTCCTTCAATCGATTACGCAATCGATCGATCCCTAGATTGCCAATACTTCCGATATGCTTATGGTCGTGCGTATGGACAGGTTTAAAGTCTTCATTCTCGATATCCATTCCTACTTTTTTGTAAGCATCTCTGAAGGGCATTCCATCAACGACCAGCCGATTTACTTCCTCGACACTCCACAGATACTGGTATTGTTCATCGTCCACTTTGGAATTATTAATCTGAAGATTAGGAACACACCAAGTGACCAATTCTACAATCTCCTTCATATCAAATATGGCTGGGAAAATCACTTCTTTTTGCAACTGAAAGTCCCTATGATAACCAGATGTCAGATTAGAAATCAGACTTGATATCTGCATGGGAACAACCATCAGAAGATTGGTCTTAGCTCTGATCAGTTCAAATACATCTGGATTCTTCTTATGCGGCATAATAGATGATCCCGTGGTATATTCCTTGGGCAGAGATAAAAATCCGTAATTCTCATTGCTGAACAAACATATGTCCATGGCCATCTTGTTGAGCGTAAGTGAGATACCAGCGATCGCATTGGCCATCTGCAACTCCGTCTTACCTCTACCGATCTGTGCATTGATAGGATTCACGCATAAGCCCTCAAAACCCAACAAGCGTGTTGTCTTATCCCGATCCAACGGAATCGAACTACCATAACCCGCCGCAGTACCCAGTGGATTGCGATTGACCATATGACGAATCGAACGTAGCAAGGCAAGATCGTCGATCAATGCTTCTGCATATCCTCCGAACCACAAACCGAATGAGGAAATCATACCGATCTGCATATGGGTATATCCCGGCATGAGCACATCCTTGTATTGCTCTGCTTGCACAAGTAGTACTTCTACGAGGTGACCTACTGACATACCCATCTCTTCCAACTGGTCTCTGAAAAACAAGCGAAGATCCAGCAGAACTTGGTCATTGCGAGATCTACCCAGATGGATCTTTTTGCCGATATCGCCCAAAGCTCTAATCAACATGAGTTCCACTTGAGAGTGAATATCCTCGATACCCTCTTCTATCTTAAATTTTCCTGATTCAATAACACTAAGAATACCGTCCATCTCCTCCTGAAGAGCCTTGTTTTCTTCTTGAGTAATAAGATTGATCGATGCCAGCATCTCCGTATGAGCTTTTGAACCCAGTACATCATACTTTGCCAAATACAAGTCCAGATCTCGATCCTTCCCTACAGTAAAAGTCTCAATGCGATCATTGATCTGATATCCTTTGTCCCATAACTTCATGCTTTGCCCTTTTTAGACCAACGCGAAGCTACGTAAATCGAAGAACATAGGGCAATATATAATATGAGTTTTCGAGCATGACAAGGTCATGCAACAAAGCCAAAATTATAATTTACCCACTTCTATGATCTACCTATTCCTCCTTGAGCACCTTGAGCATCTCCGCTCTTTTGATCGGTATTTTTAATGCGACTCTTTCTCTTTTTAAAATTGACCTTTCCAAACTTATATCTAAAGTTCAAACCGAAGGATCTAAATGGAATTGAAAATTTAGAAATTGACCTAAAACCATCTCCCTGAATATCAGAATCAAATGCCTTGTTGGCGCTGAAAGGCTCGATCACCCGGATCCCGATGCTTGCCTTGTCAAAATCTTTACGGATACCAAATCCAAAGATAGAGAAACTCGGATTCTGTCCTTGTAATGTGAACCGGGGTGCTTGGAAAAATCCAAAGAAATCCATTTTTATCGAGCCCGAAAATGAAAAATCCCCATTGGTGAAAAGCCGATAACTCAATGCACTATTGGACAGCGCTTGCCCGTTGACAGTGCCCTCTGCATTGTAAGAATATACATCTCCGCCACCCCTAATCGTAAATTTGCCGATGGACTTAGAAGTAAATATATTGATACCTATCGACTTGTTGATGCCTACATTGTTAAAACTGTTGATCTGTATTTCTTCGTTGCTTCCAGGTACCAATTCGCTAAAAGAAAATTGCTCAATAAGGTCATCTGTCCTTTTATAATATACTGAACTAAATACAGTAAAACCAAGGATACGCGTATTATAGGACACCTCATATTGCCTAGTAATCTCAGGATCCAAAAGAGGGTTGCCTTGTGTGATATTGGCAAAATCCGCTGTATTTCTAAAAGGATTGATGTAAAACAAGCTAGGGCGTTGTAGCCGTTGACTGTAGGCAAACTTTAAATTTCTAAAATTTTTGAATCCCTTGCTAATTGCAAAATTGGGCAACCAACTATCGTAACTATTGGAGAATCGCTGTGCTATCACTTCACCATCTCCTTGGATGACCGTACGTTCAAATCTCAATCCCGTTACAATGTTCAGTTTTCCAAGATTAAAATTATAGGAAGCATATCCCGAATACACATCTTGATCATAGTCAAAAATATTGGATCTATTGTTATCCGGAATAAATCTTGAATCACTGGTTATATTCCGAATGATGCTTTTAACACCGACTTCCAATTTGGTCTTGCCGATGGGCTGAACATAATCCACTTGAGCTGTAATCTCCTGATTGTCTCCCTCGTTGTCAATGATATCGTTGCGTAGTATGTCTCCTCCGGTCAAAATATCTTTTACAAGATTATCCTGATTCTGAACATTGCCGGACAACTGACCTGCAAAAACCAATTCTCGGACGTCACTATCTTCAAACTTGCGCGTATAATCCATCGTCCAATCATATCCGCTATTCAAACTTCCTCCAAAAGATGTACGATCAAATACCAACGGACCGAATGCCCCCGTACTTGTACCGTCTCTATCAAAACTATGTCCCCGCAATGTAAAGCTCGTATTGATCGCATTGTAGGCATTGAAGTCGTAAAAGGCACTGGCGGATCCATTAAATCCTATCCTCGAAGTTCTAGTAATACCATCCAACGAATACAGACTTTGACCACTGTCGTCCACTCTGCCAAATTCCACTATGGCATCAGCAGGAATCATGTAAAAAATAGACCCATTGCTACTAAATCCAAATCTTCCTTTTCCTATATTGAGATTGACATTGGCATTGTTCTGCCTTGTCCCTCCGGACGCATTGACCGTCCCGGCGATACCTTCTATATTGCTCTGCTTGGTAATAATATTGATGATGCCACCACTCCCTTCTCCATCATATTTCGCTCCGGGAGAAGTAATCACCTCTACTCTTTTGATCTGATCTGCCGGAAACATCTTGAGCGCATCGCCCACATTGGTTGAAAACATACCCGACGGCTTTCCGTTGACTAGTATTCTAACATCTTGTGATCCTCTAATAGACACATTGCCATCCATATCCAATGATAACATAGGTACCTTTTGCAATACATCTGTGGCATCACCTCCGGCTATCGAAGCATCATCCTCCGCATTGAAAACAATCTTATCTACCTTGTTCTCTATCAATGCACGTTTTTCGGTAATCTGAACCTCATCGAGCAAAAATGCCTTTGGAACTAGAGTAATACGCCCTAACTTGCGATCCGGCTTCTTTTTAGTTGTTTCAACTTTGGCTAAAATCTTGGTAGCATAGCCGATAAAAGAAATCTCTATCTCATATATACCAGGCGACACATCGGTGAAACTAAATGATCCATTGTCTTCGCTAAGTGCCCCATTGAGAATCTTTTTCTTCCCACTTTTCTTCATAGACAAAGTAGCGTAACCTATCGGCTCTGCACTTATAGAATCTATGATGATTCCGGTGATTTTACCCTTTATCTTAGGAGCTCCACCGCCGAAGCCTCCAAATTGTGCACTAAGACCAACGCTCATGGTTACGAGCAATAGAGTAGTAAGAATGCCTTTCATGAATTTATTATTTTATGAATCTGGCAAGAAGATACGTTAAGAAAATCATCTCCTATGACCTCGGTCAAAGATCCATCAAAAAATCGCATCAGAAGGATCCAATCTACCAACCCCAATAAGAATTCTACGAAAATGAGCATTCGTTTATGTTTACACAACTTAGCCGCCATTCATTAACAAAACATTGAAGAACATAAACCAAAAAGAGTTGTAATTACTTGATATGCCAAGGCGAAACGCTTTTTATGTTCCATTTTATAGTCATCTAAGGGAGGCTACACATTGAACCAATACGTCAACTTGGCTACGATAGATCTATTGCGGACATTCCATGCAAATCGCTCTAAAGAATCTGTAACATTGCCCGTAAAATAATTGTCCGTATAAACCAAGAAAAAATCCGAAACCGGAGCAAATCTCCATTGCAAGCGCGCATTGACATTGGTATTCTGATCTTGGCTATTGTACTGAACAAACAGTGTCGTAAAAACGGATTTAGAAAAAGTATAGTCGATACGTGGCCCAATCAATATCGTGGATTTTATCTCTTCCAAATATGGCATATCAAACCAATTGACAGAATAATTCAACTGTATAGATCCACGTGGTTCGTATCGCAACACTAAACCTCCGCGCATACCGTATCGCTTGCCATTGAAGTACTGTCCTATGTACGGAGACAGTTGGTATCGGATTTTTTTGCGCGAATCTGATCGGTAAAAACCCGTTATACTCCAGTAGGTGTACTCCGTGTTTGCCGCCAGTTTTTGAGATTTAGTTCCTGTTGGATCGAAGTCTCTGAACAAGTATATAAACTCTCGATTGACTCCAAGTCCCAAGCGGGCACTATCATCCATGGACATTACAGTCCCAAATGAGATTTTCTCATCCGTCCTCCCAAACCCGGGTTTCCAAAACATCTCTGTCCGGACACCTACTCTATATGAATTGATAGGTCCTGTCTTGGGATAGAATATAAGTGCTGCCTCCGGAGCAGCGCTTATGTAATTCTTTCTTCTTACAAATCCTACCTCCGCATTGTACCCATCTTGCACATAGGCATGGTTCCATCTGAGCCGAATGAATCTTTTGTTATACGTTAAATCCATGCCATGAGATATCTTCATACCATCTTGATTGTCTGTCAACGATCCGTGGGTAAACACCTTTCCGGCCCAAGTGTTATCCGAATTGGCATAGTTGAAGTCCATACCCAATACACGGTTATAAGCATTGAGTCCCAATTGATTGGCATTGGCGGATTGCTTGTTGACAACAAGAAAACTAATGTTGGATCGTTCCAATACATTGCGCTGTAAAGCAAGAATGCCATAGTTGGCAGCAGGCAAGCCCTGAACATCATTGGATGCGGTCTGCATATTCATGACTCCGATACGCGTCTTGGGGTTGATCTTGCCACTTAATCTCAATCCACCATAAATGCGATTTTGGACGGTCTGATTGGTACTTGAATCCCTGGCTACACCTATGCGCCTTGAAAAAAACGGATTGATGGTACTAAATCCAAATTGACCGAACAGATCAGCATTTTCGATAAAAAACTGTCTGCGCTCCGGAAAAAAGAGTTCGAATCGCGAGAGATTGGTTATCTGGCGATCTACTTCAACTTGAGAGAAGTCCGGATTGACAGTCAAATCCAAATTCAACCCTGAGGTGATGCCAAACTTAGCATCACCACCGATATCAAATTTTGACTTTGTGGGTATGCCTCCAACATAATCTCTATTGACAGCACCGGATACAAATGGAATAATACTGATTTGCTTTTTACTCGGAGGAGGCTTTTTTTGCCAACGCATTTCTCCTACTGCGGCAAGATTAAAGAGGACTTGGTTTTGCGGAGTGCCGGGCCAAGTACTGAGTTCATTACTTTGTGTATCAAAGCGATATGCCAAAAAACCCCACTTCTCTGACTTTGTGTCATACCGCAATGTCGAAAAAGGTATCGACATCTCAGCGGTATAATATCCGTCATATTTTTGAGCTTCTCCTCGCCAACGGTTATCCCATGATTCAGAAAAATCGCGTCGTTCATTTCCTCCATTAGTAACGACTCCTTCACGAACCACTCCTTCTGGATTAATACCAAAAAAAATACCGTTGGTTCGATCATCAAATGTATCAAACACTAATGTGATATTGTCATTGCCGCCTGCTCTATAATCTCTTCTGAGGGAACTTACAATCCAGTTGTTCCCTATCGCATAGCACTTAATTCCAACATACAAGTTTTCATTGTCCGCAACAAGGTATATCTCTGTCTGTGCATTGGCTATGAGCGTATCCGTAGGAAAATACTGCAAAAAATCAGTTGCAGGATGTACCTTAGACCAAATCTTCTCATCCAACACTCCATCTATCACTATACGCTCCGAAACGTCTCCTACATCAACAACTTTTGGACTGTCCTTCGATTGGCTCACTAGCCTCACCGATATAAATATCAAAACTAAAATGAATGTACTCTTCATGGAAACACAAAGGTAATCACCAATGTAGAGAAGCGATACTGATGATATTAAACAAGATGTTAATATGCCCCTCAGGGAGTTTTAGCATATCACTTTCAATGAGTCCTTTCTGACCGTAAACTCAAAAGTGCCCGGAGGACAGCGAAAACCTTCACCATCAATGTGCATATAGTTGTCTTCGTAAGTAGTGAGTTTTAATGAGGTGATTTTCTCTGTAGTTGCCAACTTACTTTTGTGTATTCTTCCAGCCCAAAACCGCCA
>JAJRXG010000395.1 GCA_024276375.1 Bacteroidota bacterium
CCGGTAGTGGCTAAGAAGGCTCGACGATCTATCTTTTTCATATTTATTGACTTTCTGATTTATGGGATTAAGGTATGCATTTATTGGAAAAATTCAGGTAACCTATGCTTTTTTAAATTCTTTCGTCTTGTCCTAGAGATATGGATGATCGTCATTTCTTGCTTGCATTAGATCCGAGCTATTTGTCTTTGTCGAAAAAACATCCAAATCAATATCAATGTTGAGTCCTTAGGCGTTGTGATACCAAACTATCTAATCTTGTATGCTTAGGATCGTCAATACCGTATTGATTCTTGGATTTTTTTGTTCTTCTTGGGCTCAAGACAAAGTGACCTTGTCCGGGTATATCCATGATGCCTCCAATGGAGAGACACTGATAGGAGCCACTGTATTTATTGATGAGTTAAAAACGGGAACCGTTAGCAAT
Organism: Bacteroidota bacterium; assembly: GCA_024276375.1. Lineage (GTDB taxonomy): Bacteria > Bacteroidota > Bacteroidia > Chitinophagales > Saprospiraceae > JAJRXG01. The sequence continues at coordinate 428 of JAJRXG010000395.1, forward strand.
GAATACGGATTCTATTCCGTCTCTGTAGATCCGGGGATATACCATATGCGGTACTCGTATTTGGGTTATGATACCTATGAACTATTGATTGATTTGACGACTTACAAAAAGCAGATCGTAGAACTTGTACCGGAGGGTTATCAACTAGAGGAGGTTGTCATATCCGCAGATGCCGACAATATGAATGTGAGCAATGTAGAGATGTCTGTCAATTCTCTTGAAATGCAAACGATCAAGAAAATGCCGACTTTGCTTGGTGAGGTAGAAGTCTTGCGCAGTATCCAGTTGCTTCCCGGAGTGAGTTCTGTCGGAGAAGGTGCTTCCGGCTTTAATGTCAGGGGTGGGAGCATCGATCAGAATCTAGTGCTATTAGATGAGGCTCCTGTCTATAACTCTTCACACCTTTTTGGCTTCTTTTCGGTATTCAATCCCGATGCCATAAAAGATGTAAAGTTGTTGAAGGGAGGGATTCCATCTCGATATGGCGGCAGGTTATCATCCATTTTAGATGTGCGTATGAAAGAAGGCAACAATAAGAACCTCAGCGTCAAGGGCGGGGTAGGAGCTATCTTTAGTCGATTGTCTGTTGAAGCACCTATATTAAAAGATAAAGCTTCATTTATCGTTGCTGGAAGAAGGTCTTATATTGATATTTTGGCGGCGCCGTTTCTAAATGATGAATTAGCTGATTCGCGATTAAATTTTTATGACCTTACGGCAAAAGTAAATTATAAAATTGACGAAAGCAATAGAGTGTTTTTGTCGAGTTATTTTGGTCGAGACAATTTTGGATTTGGCAATCAAGCGGGATTCAATTGGGGCAATTCAACATTGACATTAAGATGGAATCACTTGTTCTCTGACAAGCTGTTTTCTAACTTTACAGTATATACGAGTGATTATGATTATCAGATTGATTTTGGGGATGATGCGATCAACAATTTTACATGGGATGCTAGGATTGTAAACTATAGTATAAAACCTGAGATGTCTTGGTTTGTTAATCCACAAAATCTAATACGATTTGGAGGGCAAGGTATATTCTATCGTTTTGAACCCGGCAATGCTGTCGGAGTCAGTGAGGGAGTGGCTCATGATCTAAGTGTGGATGACAAATTTGCCTTAGAAGGTGCGCTCTTTATTGAAAATAAAATCGACCTCAGCAGTAGTATTGCCATAAATTACGGGCTTAGATGGTCGTATTTTAATTACATAGGAGCGGGGAGGAGTTATACTTTTGGAGAGGCTCCTCGAGGTTTGCGACGCCCCGTCTTGTCATCAACTACTTATGAACAATGGGAATCCATACAGACATACTCCAATCTGGAACCTCGGATTAGTATGAAATTTCAACTTTCGGAGGATAAATCCGTCAAAGCCAGTTATAATAGAATGGCTCAATACATCCACTTGATTTCCAATACAACGGCTTCAACGCCCGTTGATATTTGGACACCAAGTACCAATAACTTAAAACCGCAGATCGCAGATCAATGGGCAGTCGGATATTTCCAAAATTTAAATCAGAATACTTATGAATTTTCAGCGGAGTTATACTACAAACAGTATGCTCAACTCCTTGATTATATCGATGGTGCTGACCTATTGCTCAATGAGTTTCTCGATGGCGACCTGTTAGAAGGTAAGGGGCGTTCATACGGTGTAGAATTGATGCTTAAGAAAAGTAAAGGAAGATTTTCGGGTTGGGCAAGTTATACAATTGCAAGGACTGAGCGACTGGTAGAAGGAATCAACAACAATGAGTGGTATCCTTCGCGATATGACCAGACCCACAATCTGAGTCTGACGGGATTCTATGAGTTAGCAGATAGATGGTCATTGAGTTCTAACTTTGTGCTCATTTCAGGGACGCCGGCTACTTTTCCAACAACGCGTTTTGAACAACAAGGATATATCATCCCGTACAACCTCAATGAGACGCGCAACAATGTACGCATCCCAGTTTATCATAGGTTGGATATCTCCGCTACCTTGCAAGGAAAAAAGAACTTGGAACGCCGATGGCAATCTGAGTGGGTTTTTTCTATTTACAATATCTATAGTCGTCGAAATCCATTTAGTATATATTTTAAACAAGGAGAAAATACTACTACCGAAGCCATACGGCTTTCTGTAATTGGAAATTTTATTCCTTCTGTCTCATACAATTTTAAGTTTTAATAAATATGGGTAGTCATCTGTATAACATATGTTGTAAGCTTTGTGCCCTTATGTTGTGTTGGGCGGTGTATGCCGGATGTGAAGATGTTGTTGAGGTTGATATCGAGGACACAGAACCTGTTTTAGTGATTGATGC
>JAJRXG010000396.1 GCA_024276375.1 Bacteroidota bacterium
AAAGCTCGTTCCCTTCCGGCAGGCCATAGACTTAAGTCAGAACAGACGTTATCTACGGTATGCACTTCCTCCGGTGTTGCTACTGTTATTTCTATTGTTTGCAGCTCCAAGTTTTATCAAAGAAAGCACATTTCGCATTGTCAATAACGACACAGATTTTGAGCCACCGGCACCTTATGCTTTTGTATTAGAGGACGATCGATATGAAGTCGTTCAATATGATGATTATAGACTTATAGTTAAAGTCGAAGGAGAGGCTTTGCCCAACGAAGTATTTATCAAGGTGGACAATTATGATTATCGCATGGTCAAAGAAGAAGCCAATACCTTCAGTTATTTGTTTAGTAATGTTAGAAAAGAAACAGCATTTGAAGTTTATGCCGGACGCATCAGAAGCCAACAGAAGACGCTGTATGTGCTTCCCAAACCAAAGGTGATCGATTTTACTGTAGCACTAAATTATCCGGGATACACCGGTCAACGATCCGAAATCATACACAACAATGGAGACTTTGCAGTACCCGAAGGGACGGTTGCCAGATGGACATTTGATACACGGAGCACAGAAGCTATAACAATGGTATTTGGTGAAGATCAATCGGTAGAGATAGAACCTAGTGGGTCAAATGCCTATACCTACCGCAAAAAAATATTAAAAGACAATCACTATAAGGTGACCTTGCACAATAGCAAGGTTCCAAACGGAGATGCCTTGTCTTTTTTTATCAGAAGTATAAAAGATGAATATCCGCAGATTGAAGTCACAACAATACAAGACAGCTTGGAGGAAAATATCAAGTTTTTTATTGGAGATGTAAGTGATGATTATGGTCTGACAAAGCTGCATTTTTCATACCAGAGACTCCGCTCTGACGGGCAAGTCATAGACGAGGGTATTGAAGCGATCCCTATACAAGTGGGATATCAATCCAACTATGAATACATCCTCGATATAGACAAGTATGGGTTGTCGCCGGGAGATAAGCTGACGTATTACTTTGAAATATTTGACAATGATCAGATTCATGGTGCCAAATCCACCAAGACTTCGATCATGAGTTTTCGGAAAAAAAGCCTTGAAGAGTTAAAAGAAGTAGAGCAAGCCAATGAAGAACTCGTAAAAGATCAATTGCAAGCAAGTATCGAGGAGTCCAAGAAGATACAAGAAGAGCTTGAGAAATTGCGGGAGAAAATGCTGCAAAAACAAGAACCTGACTGGAGGGATAAAAAAGAACTACAACAACTTCTGGAACGACAAAGAGACCTGCAAAAAAATCTCCAGAAAGCTCAAAATGCACATGAACAAAACATGAAGCAACAGATGGAAATGCAATCTATGTCACCTGAAATGATGGAAAAACAAGAACGATTGCAAGAACTATTTGAAGAGACGGTCAATGACGATATGAAAAAGCTCATGGACGAAATCGAAAAGCTCATGCAAGAACTCGGCAAGGAGCAGTCTATCGAGATGATGGAAAAATTTGAAATGAATGAAGAACAGCTGCAGACCGAAATGGAGCGATTGGAAGAGCTGTACAAACAGTTGGAGGTCGAAAAAGAAATGACGGAATCCATCGATCAATTGGAAAAGCTTGCAGAAGAGCTTCAAAAATTGAGTGAAGAGACCAAGAAAGAAAGCAAACCCCAAGAAGAACTCCAAAAAGAGCAAGAAAAAATCAACGAAGAATTTGATACTCTAAAAGAAAAAATGGAGGAGCTAAAGAAAAAAAATGACGATCTAGAATTTCCCAAGAATATTCCGGATGACGCTCCCGAACAAATGGAGGAGATAAGCGAAGACCTCAATGAGAGTCAAGAAAATCTCCAAAAAAATGAATCACAAAAAGCCAGTCAATCTCAAAAGAAAGCAGCTCAAAAAATGCAACAAATGGCCGGAAGCATGAAGCAACAAATGGGTGCCGGAGGCCAAGAACAAATGGGCGAAGACATCGAAACCATACGTCAATTGCTCGAAAACCTCATCACTCTCTCTTTTGACCAAGAGGATCTCGTCAAAAGTGTCAACAGAACAGTAATCAATACACCTAAGTATATCTCCCTTGTTCAAGAACAATTAAAAATCGGAGAAGATTTTAATATTGTAGAAGATACCCTCCAAGCATTGAGTAAACGCAATCCCGATCTCGAAACCTATGTGCTTGAAAAAGTAGGAGAAATAAAATCCAACCTATCAAAGAGTCTCAGTCAACTCGAAGACCGCAAAAAACCCGAAGCCAACCACCATCAGAGAACAACGATGAAAAATCTCAATGACTTGGCATTAATATTGTCTGAGAGTCTTGAGCAAATGCAACAACAGATGGCAGGAATGATGTCCGGAAGTCAAATGTGCCAAAACCCGGGAAAAAATCCGGGAGGAAAGTCCGGCAAAAATGGAAAAAAAGGTAATGTCCCCAGTGATAAAATCTCAGAAGGGCAAGAAAAAATGAGTGAGAAGCTCAAAGGGATGATGGAGAAAATGAAAAATGGCAAGGGCAACAGCTCTAAAGATTTTGCGGAAGCAGCAGCAAGACAAGCAGCCTTGAGAAAAGCATTGCAAGACATGGCAAAAGAGCAAGAAGAGTCCGGACAAGGAGCATCAGATCAATTGCAAAAAATAATCGACGAGATGAACAAACAAGAAATTGATCTCGTAAATAAAAGATTGGACAGTGAAATGCTATCTCGTCAACAAGAAATCATGACGCGCTTGTTGGAAGCAGAGTCCGCTCAGAAAGAAAGAGAATATGACGACAAACGAAAATCAGTAAGCGCACGAGATGTCAAAAGAAAACTGCCGCCCTCTATCGAATCTTACCTCAGACTACGCAAGGCTCTGTTGGAGCAATATAAATATGTATCACCGGAACTAAGACCACATTACAAGCGACTTGTAGATCAATACTACAAGAAACTAAAACGAGCTTCTTGATGTCATGAGCGATCACTCTCTAGAATTACCTTCCTGCACTTCGAGTCTATGTGAACTTGAATCTTTCATTCAGCGCATAGCTCAACGTTGCAATATTAAAGAAGAAAGATATCCCGATATTCTGATAAGTCTCACAGAAGCCGTTAACAACGCCATCATTCATGGCAACAAAGAAGATCTCAACAAATGTGTCCGGATAATTTATACCCATTCTGTCCAAGGACTCTCCTTTATAATCACAGATGAAGGAGCAGGATTTGATCCACAAGAAGTGCCGGATCCTACACTTGAAGAAAACCTCTGTCTGTGTGGTGGTCGTGGTGTGTTCTTGATGAAAGAGCTGTCCGATAAAATAGAGTACCTCAACAATGGACGCACGGTTAAATTGTATTTTTCTTTTTGATGAATGTTATATCGTTGTTTTCAGAAGATATTGAGTATCAATACCCTCGACGTATAGATCTGTTGAAGGCATGGATAAAGGATACTTTGGGGAAGGAAGAGAGAATGCTTGATTATTTGAATATTATTTTTTGCAGTGACTCATACCTTCTGAAGATCAATCAGCAATATCTCCACCATGATTATTATACGGATATTATCACATTTGATTATGGGGAGGCTGTCGTCCAAGGCGAGTTGTTCATCAGTATTGACAGAGTACGCGACAATGCACGAGCATTGAATCTATCATTTGAGCAAGAACTGCATCGGGTGATCATACATGGAGTCTTGCACATCTGCGGTTACCGAGACAAAACCAAGGATGAGATCAAAGTGATACGACAAAAGGAAGATCAATATCTCAAGAAGATACCCTTCTCACAGGTAGATCTCGATCACAAAATATAGCGTGTCTCTCTTATTTCTTGTTGGATTTGACGCGCATTTGAAATTCTACCATCTTTTGGATGGCTACGGGATCTTGAGCTAGGCTCAATATCTCATCGATCATTTTGTCCATATCGATATCCATCTTATCTATGAGTGCCTGCTTGAAGTAGGTCTTAGTAAGTTGATTGGATTTGACGTATGACGAGGTGATCTTCTGCATCAATGATTGGGCTCTAGGCATAACGTCATCAACGGCACAAGCCTCGTTAACAAGTCCAATTGAGTGTGCTTCATCCGCTTGCATCAGTCGCGAGTGCAATATGCACTCCATGGCCATACGATCTCCGATCCAATGCGCAAAGAGTCTTGCCAATACTTCCGGAATCACTAGAGACAGGCTCATCTCATGCATTCCTACAACGTGCTTCTCTCCACGTCCCATGATCCGGTAGTCTGCAGTACAGGCCAACAATGTGCCTCCTGCCGGTGCAAATCCCGTGATGGCGGCAATATGGGGTTTCGAAAATCGCGTCATCGCTTGCAATGCCTCAATAAATGTCCTCCAAAAAGTCACCAAGGAATCCAATCCGGAGGTCAACTTCATGATATTTAATCCTGCACTGAAACAGTGTGGTCGTCCCGTCAAAATAATGCCTTCGATGGTATCATCGGTCTCTGCTTCCATATATAAATCCTTGAGTTCACGGCTCAACTCCGTATCTATGGCATTGACTTTGCCATGATCGATTTGGCAGATCACATATTTGTTCTTTCGTGAGATTTGGAGTGTCTTCATAAGCTATACACTTGAAAGACCAATATACTACTACCCTCTTTGCAAAGGCACTTTGACACAACAATAGGGTTCAAAATAATTAGCAATTGCGTTGCAAATCTGCACAGAGCGGTAAAACGTCAGGCTGAGTAGATACAAAACAGATCATATCGGAAATTGCTTAACAATCCACTACCACAGAACCGAGTTAGAGAAACACATAAAAAACAACAATCAACGAGCTATTCACTTTGTCGCTGATTCCAATAGTTTTTTAATACTCGGAGGGGTAGAAACAATCTTCATAAACTGTCCCATGCTCAAGTCCGGAAAAGACAGCGCAATCCTGAATCTTCCGTGCAACATATGAACTTCATTGCCGATGATGAGCATTTCATATGGCATAAAGGCGGTATGTTTGGGATCACCTATATCAATTTTGGGCATGAATTGACTTTCTCCATCTTCACCACTCAAACCGATTCCATAGAGTTTTAACTGTTGATCTTCTAAAGCTATGGAGTACACTTTTTTTAAATTTGGTACACCTCGAGCTAAGTTTTTATCGATTGTAGCCACGGCTTCTTGGTAGGAAGAAAAGGTATTTAGTTTTTTGGTTTTGTC
>JAJRXG010000397.1 GCA_024276375.1 Bacteroidota bacterium
AGAGATTGAAGCCTTGCAGCAAATACTCGGCAAGAGAGGAGCTTGAAACCACTATGAGCACAAGAACACCGATGACACCAAAAGTCACCTCCGTACCTACAGAGTACTATGTGGTTATAGCGGCAGACATATTGCCCATTTTAGGCAATATCTAAATGTTGGTAGTACTGGAGCGTATCCCGTTTGAGCCACCTTGGAAAAACAAATACTGTAGCATACATCATCACCATATAGATCACTAACCCAAAGCTAACGGCAGGTACAAACCACCAAAAATGCTCTATCGTTGTGATCCATTGAGGAGAAACAACATCAGACAGCACGATTGGAATCCAAATCCAAAAACCGTAAACCGAATAATATGAATCAACACATATCAATGGCGGTGGGTATGAATGGCTCTGCTCATATACCAGATAACAGCCATAAATTATTATTGCAAAACAAGATCCACCTATGAAGAACCAAAAATACCCGATCACTTCTTCATATACCTCCTTTTGGTGGAATACATAAACCATTAACATTGTAAGTGCCAACACAAGCAGGATCCTTGGCAAGCGAAAGTAACTCAGGATATATCCATTCATCCTTCTCGTCCAAGACCAGCGCAGTGTCTTCTTCTTGGACTTAACAATCTTATCAATACGGTCAGAAGACCAATAATCATGAGCTTCTGCAAGGAGGGTCTGAAATGTCTTGTCAGATTGTCTTAAGTTTTCTTCGATATTGGAAGCAATATGATCTATCAATTCAAGCTGTATATCGTAATACTTGACGTACTTGCTCTGTACCAACCGCTTGACAGCCAGTATCTGATTAGTACTTAGTATGGATTTGCTGTGTGTCATGCAATCATGCTGATTGGGGTCGAAGATGTGTATAATACGTCTTTACTTCATCTTCCAGCCATGTAGGAAAAACAAATAATACTCCATATATCAGAATCGAAAACACTGCAAATATCAAGCTATTCAACAAGGCATACCCCAAATCCATTTGACCTACCGGTATCGAATAAATCGGCATCCATAACCATATCACTGCCATCCATTGAGTGCCTTCAAGACTTTCGACAACTAGGAGCTTCACCTCCTCCTTGCGCTTCTTTCTCAACTTAAAATATAAGATCTGAAGCACCATAACCATGCCCCATGAGATGCCCCATGAGATGCCCTGCCAATAGAATGTATCCATCGCAATAAGAGGAAGTATCCAAAATAAGCCATAAAACCCAACACTCAACAACAACGTCATAACCACCTTAGGAAAGGTGAAATATTCTAACAAGAATGTCACAATCCTTCTCTTCCAGAATTTACGGAGTGCAGATCCTTTTTGCTCTACCACCTTGGCAAATCCAAATATGCCAAAACTCTTATACACTTTATACATAGCCTTGTCAAACGAGAGATTAGGATCCTCACCCATCAATACTTCTATCTCTGAGGCTATATGATCGACAAGCTCTAACTGCACATCATAATAGCGTACGTACTTCTTGCGTGTGAAATCAAATATCGCGTTGATCTGCTCTTGCGTCAACTTAACTTCCTTCATATTGTTGCCTTCCTTATTCATACTATACCAACTTAGGATTAAGGATAAGTTGCATACTCTTGATGAAGTCTTCCATGGCAGTCATCTGATGGACGACTTCTGTCTTGCCTGCCTCAGTAAGGCGATAATACTTGCGCACGCGATTGCCTACATTGCGCAGCTCAGTGGACAAGATCCCCTTCCCTTCCAGTCGGTGTAGCGCTGGATACAACGCTCCTTCTGTCAGTTGGACTTCTCCCGCTGTGATATCCTTCACATGTTGCGTGATCTCATAACCATACATCTCATTGCGCTCACTGAGCAACTTGATGATGATCGTATTAAGGCTTCCGCGAAGTAACTTTGGGTCAATCATAGAAACAAATATACCTAATTTTCTTAGGCATAAGTATCTTGGGTATAAAAAATGTAGGTCAAACCTCCTTCATGTTGCTTTTCATCCCTCCTCAAGATCCCTTTCATCGACAATCTGCTTGAATTATCGAGTTCTCCCAAGCACTCGTATGACTTAGTTGCAGGAAGCGTGACTTCATCCGATATTTGTATTGTCAACGGATTACAACCAACTTAATAACTTATAAATCAAACGCTTATGAACAACTCAACAAACAACTCTAGCAAGTCTTTTGACCATTACGCACGGCTCACATGCTTAGTTACTGCATGCTCTGCTTACATAGCCATTATAGCATACGCCTTAATATCTTAGACAATCTCTGCATCAACCGATAAGGGCTTTGAAATACGGTGCGAACTCAGAAAGGCAATTTATGTTTAGCCACAATACCCTTCATCATATCTATGTCGAATCCAGGCTCAATATCACTGTTCTTCCAATGAAATGAACACATACTTATTTTCAGAATCAGGGTCATCACTCAGATATTCGCATAGGATCTTATGAATACTATGCACATAACTTATCTTATTGACGTACTTAGGAAGACGGATATCTTCACCGACCTTGTTAAAGGATCGATCTAACAACTGAATGTAATTCTTACGTCTCACCACACTATCAACATTGTCCTCGCGCTGATATACAACTTCATCTTCTCTTAATCCAGATTTATAGTGCAAGACATACAACTCATCTTCAGGGCTGTAAAAAAGTCCACAGATATATGGATTCATTTGTTCGTAAATGTACATTTTATCAGAATCGTAATCTGGCTCCAGCTTAAGACTGAATATCGCCTTGTTAAAATGGCTCAACTCTACATGATGAGATGGCAAAGTTTTTAAGTCGCTCATTGACACACCATGGATGTCCGTCTCATGAGGTAGTGTTATACTCATCTGATTGTCAACTCGCACAACCTCAGGAATAAACATTGGATAGAGACGATTGGTCTCTACATATATCGAAGTACGTGGATATTGAAAAAAGAACTCTTCAGATATAATCTTATCAGTATTCAAATCGACGCATTGCTTCTGCATCAACACAACTTCTTTATAAAACTGTTTGGTTATAGCATACTCCTCAGTCTCGTTAAACCCAAGATGGATCATACAATATTGATCTTCTGATAACGGCCAAGAAATAAATTTTTTAGATAAGGTAGTAACACGACGAAATGGTTCTGTGCTAATCGGAAACCTTGTAATCAACTTCCCCTCAATATTAAATACATTGGTCGTTGTACCACCACTCATAATGATCAAAGAGTCATTCAAATAACCAAGTGATATCACATACTCCAAATCTCCAAATTGGCCATCTGAATTAAAACTATTATAAATCGATCCATCAGCGGTGATTTGAACAATCTTATGACTAAAATAATCAAATGCCAAATACCCGCAGAGCACATGGTTATAGTCTGTCAACCATAGGAGACCATCATTTTTTACAACCATTGATTCAACTATACGGGCTTCATTTGACTGTGCTTGCATTGAAACACTTAGTTGGGCTAATATTGTGATCCATACTAACCTAACTAAGGTTTTCTTTATTTTTAATCTCATTCTATTACTCCTCACAAGTACAACCACACTTCCACGACATAAAACAACTTTCATTCCCAGAGTTACAGATTAAATATTTTGCTCCGTTAGCTGCTGTTTCCCAATGCCCTACGTTTAAGAAACCCCAACACGTAGCCTCAAATTCTTCTTCAATGGTTATTTCCGCCTCTATCACATCACTACCATCGGAGACGGAACTTAATGTAGTAAAAGAGGTAAGGATGAAAATAGTTACAAAAAATAAAAACACATTTTTCATAGTAATAAATTTAAGATATTAAATCAATAAGCACAACTTCACCACATCCGTTGATATAGTTTACGTACCAGTACATTTTGACACT
>JAJRXG010000398.1 GCA_024276375.1 Bacteroidota bacterium
AGCTCTGGCACATGAAGATCGGTTGGCATCTATACCTTCGATGAAACCTATTAGAGAAGATAAACTACGTAGAAACATCAGTTACTTATCCGGATATGGTATGCGCATTCATCCGATTCATAAGGTTCGAAAAATGCATCAAGGGATAGATTTTACAGCGCCCCAAGGAACGATGATTCAAGCAACAGGAAATGGTGTAGTAGTTAAGGTTCAAGCGCAAAGAACGGGTTATGGAAATAGTATTTTGATCGATCATGGTTATGGTTTTAAAACGCTTTATGGTCATCTAAAATCTGTAACAGTCAAACCCGGACAACGTGTGAAGAAAGGGGAACTGATCGGTTACGTCGGAAGTACGGGATCTTCCACCGCTCCGCATTGTCATTATGAAGTACGAATCAATGATGTGCCGGTCAATCCGATCGACTATTGTTTGGATGGTCTGACACCTGAAGAATATTCCCAATTGGTCAAAAGGGCACAACAGGAAAATCAATCATTTGACTGATTGTACTTATTGGTCACGAACAAGGATAAACTTTCAGCACCAGGCCACGCAAGGCGCGCGGTTATTTTTGATTCTATAAGCATTGTTATTGCGAGTTGCCTTGCAATTAGTCTTTTTTTTTAGCAGGTGTGGAACTACTGATTTTTGGTTACTATTCAGGTAGGCGTCATTTTGGCTAAAAAAAACTCTTTCCCCGTCATATTTCCGCTATTTTTTTCGCCGTAGCGCTGCTATGCCCCAAAAAAAAAATAATGCGTCATTTGACGAAAAAACTACCTTTTTTTATCTCAAAAGTACTCTCCTGAATTGTAACGATTTTTGACCCTCGATTAAATGAGACTATGGACTTATCAATAGCATCTTCTTCGAAAGTACAGTTCCATCAATGACAAGCTGGTAAATATAAACCCCCGGCTCATTCAATTCGCGACGACCAATCTCTATACGATTCCACCCGACGATATCATCGCGAACAACCTTATACACTTCCCCTCCGGTAAGACTATAAATCGATAATTGTATTTGTGAAGCTTGGGGAACAAAGAAAGAAACAGTCGTTGAGGCTACAAATGGATTGGGGTGATTCTGAGACAATAGGATCGTATTGTTAACACTTCTCTTGCCAGCTTCAACAATCTCCGGCAAACCAAGATTAGTGACAGTATCCTTACAAATACCATCGGTATCATTGATGGCCAATGTCACATAACAACTTGATACATTGCCGGAACCATCTCGCGCATAGACTTCGGTCTCCAGAAGACCATTGTCCAATTGGAGAAAATCATTGCACGACAGATCGAGATATGGTTTATCATCATCCCCATCTTTAAAGTAAAATGACACTTCTGAACAATTATCGTCTGATTTGATGACATAGTCAATCGCCCAAATACGGATACCACTGGTATCAGACATCACCGTTGTGTTAATACCAATAGCACAATACAATTCGGGAATAGACAAGTCCAACACCTCATATTCAACATCATATCTGAGATCATTGCCACAAACATCTGTTAACATCCAGTATCCAGCATATATTCCAATCGATAAACCCTCCAACACAACGCTAAGGGTATCGCCCGATAGAACCTTTCCGGACTTAGTGAAATGTAATGAGTTGCTCTCCCCGGAGAGTACAAATGTCCACTCGATTGATTCACCTCCACAATACCCTGCATCCGTGATTACTAACCGTGCACTCAAATCTCCAATGCAATTGGCATCTACAACAATCAATCGCTCTGTCAAATCCGCTAGCTCCGGTGCGATACTGTCTCGAACCTCAATATGTTGTTGATAAGAGTAAATCCCTATAGCATCTACTTGGTCATACGCATAGAATGCCAGATCTTCACATAAATCCTTGACATATCGCACAGAGCTGATCAATCCACCTGTGTTGTCATTAGGATTGTAAGTACACCAATCTACGATCGTCCACGTCCTCACTAGGGATTGGCAAGATTCATTCTGGGCATTTACTACCAAGTCTTCATAAGTCATTCCGACCGATCCACAGTGTGGAGATGACCACATAGGAACATCGGTAATCTCTTCCAAACAGTTCAAATAGTCATTTTCATAACAAGGATAAGGATCCGGTGTCCAATCCCACAAGATACAAATCGTATCCCCTTGCAACTCTCGGATGACATAGTCTGATACTTGCTTCCCATTGTAGTGCCTCGGCCAACGGATGTCATAGGGATCAAACACAGCCCCGGAATCCCGGACGATACTTATGGTCTGAATCTTAAAATTGCTCGTGTCATCCACAACATACCACTTCCGTAAAATGAACCCTTGACCACAAATACTATCAAAGCCAGATGATTGATCACGATAGTTGAGTATATCACTAGTGCAAATACCCGGGATTGTAGCGTAACCCGTATGAGAAGGAATCGTCCTTTCGTAGCACGAAATCTCAATATCATCAATCAGGATATTGCCTTGGATTTTGGCATCTACATGTACCGTAGTTGTACAAGTGGACTTGTTGCCAAAAGCATCAAAAAACTGCAAACTAATAGGTATATCCTGTCCAATATCATCACAACAAAATTCCAAATACTCAGTGCCAATAAAAGTCAATAACGAATCTCCGCATAAAAATTTGCGATCCAATCTTCTTCCCAATATCAAGATGATATCCCCACAATCATCATAACTCCCCATATCCAAATCCCTAAGATAAACTCGTGCTTGCCCTCCATCCAAACTGCCATAATCATCAATCAATGTCACGTTGACCTTGTCTCTGCAAATCACATTGGGTGGAACCCGGTCAAGTACTACAATCGTCATGTCATGTGTGGCACGGTTACCACAATCATCAGTGGCCGCTATCGTCAATGTAGATACACCCAAAGGAAAACCTCGTATATAACCATCCACAAGTGAAGATCCAGTGACCATCTCTCCATCCAAGTAATAGGTCAATGCTATATCAGACCGCTTTGAACAATTGTCTTCCAATCGATCCAACTGAGGTACAGGCATCCGCGCTTCACATACACGAGGATCTTCAACATTGATCACCCTAATGATATTATCAATATCCACCTCTACAAGAACCTCAAGGCTGTCTGCCGAATACGTGACACCATCTACAACAATGGAATCCGGAGTAATATAGTTGACGTCAACTCTTATAATGTTAAATTGTGGTGCTTCGGTGTCTTCAACAACAATGGCTTGCGCTTGACCTTGTACACTGCCCGAACACCAATCTATTATCGTCCAAGTGCGCCAGATTTGGGAAAACTCATAACATCCGGACGTAAGCAAATCAGTATATTTTACATCTATATTGCATGTCTGTCCGACCCCCAAAGGTCTATATACACGTATCATTCTGTCTGTGTAAATAGTATCAACAATTGTATCCTTGACCACAATCTGAACCCATAGCCATACACCTTCTACCAACATCAAAGAATCCTTACCAAGCTCTCTTACCCTCGTCTCAAGACTCCATTGATTTCTTACCAATGAGTCCCGGATATAATATGGAATTGCAAAAGGAATCCCCTCTATATCTCCATTTTGAGAACCATCATCCGGATCAATTATAGAAGCCCAATATTTCAAAATAGATGATGGGGATACATCAAAAGTAGAACATGCTTGAATAAAAATAGAATCACCGTACGCGTCCACATCATCTAAGTTGATACTTCCCGGAAAATACACTGCTTCAATATCAATAGGTTCTACAACCCATTGATGCTCATAAATCATCCGACGTCGATAAACGCTATCAAGCTCAAAGTCTGCAAAATATTGAACTGAGTAAACCAACGTATTGCATATATCTCTTTCCCTATTTATGGTATAGCTAAGATTCTTGTAGGGTGCTAAGCAAACCGAATTGAGATAGGTCTCAACTTGCTGCAACTCAATAAAATCTTCCGTATCACCATATGCGTCACAAGAGATTGTATCCAATATCAATATCGGGTCAGGTACATACTTGGATTCTAAAGACACATAGCCCCAACATATAATGCCCGTACATATATCCGTCAATTCATATGTCAATGGAACGTTGAGATAAGCTCCCACGTCGTTGACATCGACTTCACCACCACTTGCATCCAAGATCCTCCATGTATAAAACCCCGGTGAAACATCTCCGGTATAAAATATCTCTGAACCGATATCTCCAAGATCACAAGATCCATCCACATTTATGTTGACAGATTGATAACATGCCACACTCTCCTCGATCGGATGCAAATCTATGTACACCGGCCATAACGCACTTTTGCAACCGTTCCAAATAGATTGTACATAAATCAAAGTTTGCATCTCACCAGGATCAATATCAGGTTTATAACTCGAGCCTTCGACTGCCAATAAGGTGCTGTCTGCACTATAAAAATTATAATTGACCAACGAGCCCCTTACACTGACATCATCAATCGCAATATCCTCATCTCCATCATCTAACTGAATTCTTATCCTAATCACCATCGAAGAACCTGTCTCGGGTATCGCTAAAGTAACCAACTGAAAGCTATCAACAATCGCCATCCCATCACCTATTCCATCAAAATCGAGATCAATTCTCGGCTCGGAATTAAACGATCCTGCAACGCTCGGAGCTACATGAATAGCATTAACAAAATCACCTCCATCAATGGAATAATCAATTCTTACAAAATCCATACTGCTCGCAACATGATCCCAATCCTCTAAACCGTCAGAACTGTCATCTTCCGCAAGAGCTACAGACAAGACAATGTCCGTCAGTCCACGGATATCAATAGGAGCAAAAAGAATCTCGGCATTATTGTCTCCGCCTTCTCCATTTAAATCCTGGGCACCAAACCACCAACCGCCATTTATATTGTCCAGATCCGAAGTGCCCACAGCAGTATTCATACCATCGGTTCTGATGAGGTAGTCCTGATCACCATCCGTAAACTCCATGCGATTCACAAAATAACTTTTATTCAATCCGTCCGTCTCAAAATCTTCAAATAAAGCAAGCTCTTGTGCTGCTCTTTGAGGTCTAATTTCCACGGATCCTCTATCCTCTCTACACACGATCAGATTGTCCAAAATCGGAATCGGAAGAGAAGCCGGATTGCACAAAGACAACGTTTCAGTGCCTATATAATCCAACGAATATGTATTGTCCACATCAATTCCGACAATACCACTTGCTCCACTACGTCCTTCTACTATAAATGCTGTGTTTATGATTTCAACTCCAGCAAACCCCAAGTCTATAACAAGCAATAATTCAACCGAAGTATCTGCTCCAACAGCTAGATGCGAAACACTACGAAAAGTGGAATCCGACTGCCACCCCAACCCGGCGATATTGGGATCATATATCAATCCATCTGGTATCATGTCCTTTAAAACAATGTCATAGGCATCAACAGTACCTTCATTAGAAATCGAGATGAGAAATCTAACCGTGTCACCGGGGTTGTAATAGTCACGTCTATTTGATGCAATTTGCTTAGTTAAGGATAGATCAAATATTGGGCAATTGGGTTCAAAATACTTCAGGATAGACCCACACTTATTCGCTTCAGTTTCCATTACACAAGACAAACCGGTGTTTATAATACCTTTGCTTTGGACTCTTTCTACCCAACCGATATCTGTTAATTGAAGTGATCGGTCAATATCAGTAGCATTGGATTGAGCAACCATAATATCTTGACTGATCATACCAGATGCAGCACCGTCTGATGCTACAAACGATCCCTCATAACTGATAAATTCAATCACACTATCCTGATCATAAATCAGCGCAATTCCATCCGGGCCGTTTTGTATCCCTTCAATCACAACAAACTCCGATCCACAACCACCAACAGGATCGTTCTGCACATAATCCAAATTCACCGTATTATACACCATGCCGTTTGTGCCATTATATAACAGCAATTTATACCCATTTAAATCCGTACCCTCCGGAGCTGTAATCTCTATACCCTCCCCGATATCAACTCCGGCATTGTCGTAATGAATCTCTGATATCCGTATCCCCGACCGCGCCTCAACACTGGCTGTATCTTCAAACAATAATTCAATCAATCCTCCCAAACCTCTATTCATTGTCAATCCAATCGTATCCCCGGATAAAGGTGGATAAGATCTAATGCCAATTATACTATCACCACTGACAATTCTAAAAGCTGAACTCAAGGGATTGTTGTACTCAATGGAAAGCGTCAAATCATATGAACCGTCAGGATAGCATGTCGTATCCAAAATGGTAGGCTTCAGCATACAGAAATCATCTCCTCCTAGACAATCCGGTTCGCTAAATATCAGGGTATCCGAACATATCTCCGGCACCACACAACTCAATCCCACATTGATCATCCCCGCACTCAGCGATACCATCGATACCCAACCTGTATCTCTCAACTGCAATGACGTCCCAATCGCCGTCGTCGATCCCTCTTCAACACCTATATCCATACTCGTCAGACCCAGAGCCACTCCACTCGTCCCA
>JAJRXG010000399.1 GCA_024276375.1 Bacteroidota bacterium
GAGGGTATATGTCGTGGTTCCGGGAGGAATCACCGAAGGGTCAGGACAATCTATACAGCTCAATCCCTCCGTGGGCGACCACGAATAAATAAACATGCGATCAGGTGGTCCGGACATCGTCATAATCGTTGTCCCTGTGCCCAGTTGAACCGAATCCAAGGCCGATGTGATCTGTAATTCCAATGTACTGGGATCCATGAGCTCAACAACTTCCGTTACTTCGCACCCTTGTCCATCTCGTGCTTCGATGGTATACAGCCCTTCACCCAATCCGGTAAAGAGATTGTTGGGAAGCAACGCTCCACCTTCAAAAGCAAATAGAGCCATGGATGACCCGCTACCTACCGAAAGTTGAATTGTACCATCTTGATAACCGGCACAGCTCGGATCCGTAATCTCCGCATTAATGATGAGGGATTCAGGATCCGTACAACAGGATTCTATATCCAATTCTTTGATTTCTGTCAGCAGGCAACCTCTTGCGGTCTCAACGGTCAGTGCAGCAGCTTTCAAACCAAATGTCTCATAGATGATCGAATGAGGCCCCGGACCACTGCCAGTAGGTGGAATGGCTCCATCTCCAAAATTCCAACTATATCTGACGATTTGATCGGTAGAAGAAAATGACAAATCGCTAAAGGTGATCATTTGATCACATTGAAAACCATCATCCGCCGCAATCCCAAAATCGGGTTCAGGCCCCAAAAACGTTCCTGTACCACCAAACTCTATTGTAAATCCAAAGTTGGATCCCGTCGTAGATTGGCTGAAATTGTTTACGATAAGCGCATAGGATTCGCCCTGAACCATATTGATCGGTGCTAAAAAGTTGTCATCTCCCGGACTGCATCCCGCGACTTCGGTCTGATCTGACGAACCTTCGCGAAGACCTGTAGGTCCAAGACATGGTGCATTGGCCGCAAATGAATTGCCTTGTGTCTCACCTGAAGCCATGCACCTTATCAATTCTTTGGACGTGCAATCTCCAATCCCATTGGGCAAACGATATACAGCAAAGTCTAAATCTTCAAGTGGGTCGGGATTGCCGGGCGTAAGTGTGAAGGTCAAGGTTCCGCTAGTTGCAGCAGTCCACGTGTACCATGCCGAGGCAAACTCCTGAGTGATGCAATTGATGCTCGGGTCAATCTCAGTGTTGTCCAATCCGGTACTGTTAAGGTTCTCTACAAAAAATGTGGATTTATCACATAATACCACAGAACTAATACAATCAGATTCCGGCAACGCCACAGGATTGAACTCTTCGATACAGAGTTCAAAGGTGCCTGACAATTGCTGTGATGAACTGATGCGAATGTATAGCGAAGCCCCTATGGTAAGGTCGGTGAGTGTGCTCTCTATAATATTGTTGGCTCCATCAGGGATGTCGTTACAAATCAATAGAGTGAGGTCAGAACAAGATCCGCTATAAATACTTAAGGCCATATTCTGTATCGTGTAAGTACTCGTACTGGTGGCATTTGCACCAAAAAGGTGTATCAATAAACCTGATCTTTTTGGCCGAACATAGAACCATACATCAGATTGACCATCTTCATCTTCCCAACAGATGGGCAATACTTCCTCCGAGGCACTCGCCGCGGTATTTGTAAAGCCCATATTGCCGGAGCAAAAATCAGAAATATCCGGAATAAACTGAGCTGTACGACACTCGTCATTAAGCACTTGACCAAACACATCAATGGATGAAGTCAGCAAAATGAGGATGAATAAGTATCTCATAATCACACGGTTATATAGATGTCTATAACCTAACGTACTACAAAAGCCGTACCGTCATAAGAAATAGTTAATATTTAGTGTTATTGTGATTGCTAGATCAATGACTATCTTCACTATTTGTTCAATAGCTCATCAAAATGTTGTATCTCGTACCTACACCCATTGGAAATCTTAGTGACATGTCTTTTCGGGCTATCGAAATACTAAAAAAAGTAGATCGCATTTTGGCCGAAGATACGCGCAAATCAGGTCGTTTGTTGAAGCACTTCCTTATTGACACTAGGATGATATCATATCATGCCCACAATGAGCATAAGGCTATAGATAGATTGATTGAGCAACTCATAGACGGAGCGCAATTGGCTCTGATAACCGATGCCGGAACACCCGGAATATCAGATCCCGGATTTCTATTGGTAAGGGCATGTTATAAGGCCGGCATCCAAGTTTCTTGTCTTCCCGGAGCCAATGCCTTGATACCAGCATTGGCCATGTCGGGAATACCGTGTGATAAATTTTATTTTGAAGGGTTTCTACCCCCCAAAAAAGGCCGGCAGACTCGATGGAAGCATCTCGCTCTCTATGATTGTACCGTAGCCCTATATGAATCGCCACATCGGCTGCTAAAAGCGTTAAAAGAAATAATAGAATATATCGGACCGGATACCCAAGTCAGCCTAGTCAAGGAATTGAGCAAAATGTATGAAAAAGTATGGTTTGGTTCGGCTATAGAGGTACATGCCGCAATTGATGCCCTTGCTACTATCAAAGGAGAATATGTAATAATATTTAAAAAAACTACCAAATAAGGATGGGACGATTTCTCCAGCCCTTTGGGTTTACTTACGGTTGTATAACTTGACGCCCGTTTCGTAATATTTGTCACCTTTATTCCAGAACGGAGTTTGAACTCCATTGGCAATTCGATCGGCACTGAGAATGTACGCTTTTACGTATTTTTCGATATAATTCATATTGAGCGTCTCAATCTCATCACCTGCTTGATGATAGTACTTAAAGATCTCAGCATCAAAGCTGGTGAAACCCAAACTAAATGTAGGAGCGGGAATCCCCATGATGGCAAAGTTGACATTGTCCGATCGATCAAACAATCCTTGTTCTCCCGCACTGTCTTCTATTGCAGTGAGACCAATGTCATTGCATGCCGATTGAATGGCTCCTTCCGCTTCAGTACGAGTGAGGCCTATCACTGACACTATAGTAGTATCATTGTACCCACCATTGTCTATGTTGAAATTATATTTTATACTCGCGGCCGGAACAGGCAGATGATTCGTAAACCATTTGCTGCCAAGCAATCCCATCTCTTCTGCCGTAAAAAAAACAAAGATAGACGATCGTTTGGGTGGATGATGAGCAAAAAATTCGGCCAATCGAAGCACTGCAGTTGCTCCAACGGCATTGTCTCTTGCTCCGTTATAAATCGTATCACCCGTTGCATCAGCGTTACCGATTCCGATATGGTCATAATGGGCAGAGTAAACGATGTATTCTTTGCGGAGCTCGGGATCTGTGCCCGGTATAAAACCAATGACATTGTCAGAATAAAATGATTTTCTTTTGACACCATCCATAAAAAACTTAAAATGGCCTTCTTCTGTTTGGAGTTTCATGATGACTGCACTGTCTTGCGTTCCAACCCATATGTTGGGTAGGTCATTGGAGGACATGTTCTCTCCGAGAGAGGTCTGAGACTGCTGGCCAAATCTTCGGAGAAATCTCCAAGGAACACTGCGGCTTTGATAGATCTCTATCAGTGCCAGTCCTCCTGCCTTCTGAACCATTTTGCGCTTGGTTTCTGATATCTTTATCCAATCTCTGGGATCATTGCTCACCCCATCTCCCGCAATACTTACCGCAACCTTAAATCTCAAGTCTTGGGCTTGAATATCTGCCTCGTTGCCCTGCCCAATATAGACGATCGGACTACTCAGATAACCCGCCTTGCCATTGAGAACAATGTAATCATCCGGAAAGGTCAATGGGATATTGCCAATCATCAGAAATGTGGAATCCGGCGGGGTATAGGAACGAAAAGGAACATGCTGCCGATAACCATCCATACCATTCATGGTGTCAACCTGGTGGGCTATCAGATGTGCCTCGATAAATTGAGCGGCAACTTGGAGTCCCTCACTTCCCGTATCTCGACCTTGCAATGCATCTGAAGCGAGAAATCCCAGATACGCTCGTATTTGTGCTTGTGTCACATCATCGTGAATCGTCTGGACACTTGTTTGACCATACGTATTGAAGCATATCAATACGGCGCAACACAACAATTGGATATGTTTGATCATAAAACTTCTTTTCCGAGTTTGAACAGATATAGTACGTGATTCATGGTATCCATGTTTTACCAAGTTTCAAATCTCTGTATGTATGACTAATAATAAAATTTCATTATGAATGCATTGGGGAAAATATTCACCTTAAATATCTACATTGGCATATGTGGCATTCTCCTCTATAAAACGTCTGCGAGGGGGCACTTCATCACCCATCAACATAGTAAACACTCTGTCGGTTTCGATGATATCTTCGATGGTGACTTGTCTCAAGAGCCGTGAATCCGGATCCATTGTGGTTTCCCACAATTGTTCGGCATTCATTTCTCCCAGACCCTTGTATCGTTGAATTTTAACCTTGGATTCATCACCCCCATTGGCAAATCTCGTCACCGCTGCTTGTCGTTCTTCTTCATCCCAGCAGTATTGAAACTGCTTGCCTTTTGATACTCGATATAAAGGAGGAGCTGCAACATAGACGTGACCCCGATCGATAAGTGGCTGCATATATCTGAACAAAAATGTTAAGATCAATGTGACAATGTGACTGCCGTCCACATCGGCATCACACATAATAATGACTTTGTGGTATCTGAGTTTTTCGACGTTCAATATGCGTTCTCCGTCTTTTTCTTCGATTTGTACACCGAGAGCAGTAAACATATTTTTTATCTCCTCATTTTCATAAATCTTATGCTCCATGGCTTTTTCGACATTCAGAATTTTGCCACGGAGCGGTAGAATGGCTTGATACTCTCGATTTGTACCTTGTTTGGCAGTACCACCTGCACTGTCTCCCTCAACCAAAAATATCTCACATTCATCGGGGTTGCGGGAACTGCAATCTGATAGTTTGCCGGGAAGGCCACCTCCGGTGAGAATATTCTTTCGTTGCACCATTTCTCGAGCCTTCCTAGCCGCATGTCTTGCTGTTGCAGCGAGGATGACCTTGTCGATAATGATTTTGGCGTCCTTGGGATTCTCCTCGAGATAATATTTGAGAACATCTCCGACAGATCGAGATACTATACCGGTGACTTCACTATTGCCCAACTCACCTTTGGTCTGACCTTTGAATTGAGGTTCGGGTACTTTAACGGATATCACAGCCGTCAAACCCTCTCTGAAGTCCTCTCCGGCTATCGCAAATTTTAACTTGTTAAAATACCCATTGTCCTTGCCGTATTGTGAAAAAACACGATTTATAGCCCTCCTAAATCCGCTGACATGGGTACCTCCTTCTCGTGTATTAATATTGTTGACAAAGGAGTAAATGTTTTCTTTAAAGCTTTGGTTGTAGTGCATCGCCACTTCGACCTCCACATTATCCTCTTTTCCGACAACATAGATCGGTTTTTGTATAATATTGGTTCTGCCTTCATCCAGGTATTGGACAAACTCGAGAAGCCCACCTTCCGATAAATATTCTTCTTTCTTTGGATTACCATCTTTGTCCGTTTCTCTCAAGTCCGTCAATGTTAACTTGAGCCCTTTATTAAGGAATGACAGCTCTTTTAAACGGTTGGACAATACCTCATATTTATAGACTGTCGTCTCAAATATGTCGCCGTCCGGGGTAAAAATAATCGTCGTACCTGTGACATCACTTGTCCCGATCTCTTGAACAGTTGAAATCGGAATACCGTCTGAATACTCCTGCATAAATACTTTGCCGTCACGTCTCACCTCAGCTCTGAGATGTGATGACAATGCGTTGACACAAGATACACCTACTCCGTGGAGGCCTCCGGAGACCTTATAGGTGTCTTTATCAAATTTTCCTCCTGCGTGCAGTACAGTCATTACGACCTCGAGTGCGGATTTCTGAAGTTTGGCATGCAATCCCACAGGAATACCTCTGCCGTCATCTTTGACGCTTATCGAATTGTCCTTGTTGATGATAACATCAATTTGAGTACAGTGACCGGCAAGATGTTCATCAATGGAGTTATCAACAACCTCCCAAACCAAGTGGTGGAGCCCTTTTGTATCGGTACTGCCAATGTACATGGCCGGGCGCTTGCGAACCGCTTCAAGGCCTTCAAGAGCAGTAATGTTGTCTGCTCCATAGTTATTATTGTTATCTGACATATATGTTATTGGAAAATTTGAGCCGCAAATATACACATATTCAAGGCTCAATTGAACAAATTGTTCATATATAAGGTGTTCATTTAGAGATAGTGAGTGAATCTCAGATCCGAAACGATGATGAGTTGTAATGAAGCCTCAGCATTCAACTTGTATGCAGTAAATTTAAAATCTCTTTTTTCTGCTTTTTCCTATTGCATTCCTATATTCACCACCTAAATATGGAGACGGTGTTATCACAGAATGGTTCTACAGGTCATATTACTATGGATGACAAATATTTCTCATACTGTATTATTTAAAAAAAAGTTACTATTTAAGAGGGTGCTTTTGAGATAAAAATGGCGGAAATATGACGGGAAAAGTGTTTTTTGTAGCCA